>NZ_DATCNW010000294.1:0-2038 GCF_036565025.1 Pengzhenrongella sp. | reverse complement strand
CAAGACGAATGTCACCTCGTTGCGGAAGCCGCCGAGCGTGTTGAGGCCGACCTTCAGCGTCGGTGGGGGAGCCTCGCCCCGCACCCGGCTGATGCGTACCCGGTCCGGGCCGTCCTGCGTCAGCGCGATCGTGTCGAAGCGGGCCGTGACGTCGGGGCCGGCGTAGCGCGGGCCGCCGATCTCGTAAAGCAGCTGCGCGGTGACCGTCCCGACGGTGACGACGCCGTCGGTGCCGGCGTGCTTGGTGATGACGCTGCTGCCGTCCGCATGCACCTCGGCGATCGGGAAGCCGGGGTGACCTAGGTCGTCCTCGATCTCCTCACGGAAGAACGAGTAGTTACCCCCGGTGGCCTGGGTCCCGCATTCGATGACGTGCCCGGCGGCGACCGCACCGGCGAGCGCGTCGTAGTCCGTGTTCGCCCAGCCGAAGTGCGCGGCGGCCGGCCCGACCACGAGCGAGGCGTCCGTGACCCGCCCGGTGACGACGACATCCGCGCCGGCACGCAGGCACCGGGTGATGCCCCAGGCGCCGAGGTAGGCGTTGGCGGCGAGTGGCTGGCCGAGGCCGAGTTCGGTCGCCCGCGCCTGCAGGTCATCGCCTTCGACGTGCGCGACCTTGACGTCGAGGCCAAGTCCGGCGGCGAGCTCGCGCACCGCGGACGCAAGCCCGGCGGGGTTCAGGCCCCCCGCGTTCGCGACGATCTTCACGCCGCGCTCGAGCGCCGTCCCGAGCGCGTTCTCCATCTGGCGCAGGAACGTCTTGGCGTAGCCCAGGCTCGGATCCTTCAGCCGGTCGCGGCCGAGGATGAGCATGGTCAGCTCGGCGAGGTAGTCGCCGGTGAGGACGTCCAGCGGGCCGTCGGTGAGCATCTCGTGCATGGCCGCGGCACGGTCGCCGTAGAACCCCGACGCGTTGCCGATCCGGATCGGCACCGTCATGACGCCGGTGCCGGGGCGCGGCCGGTGCCGGGCGATCCCGCGAAGGCCTGCGCGATGCCCAGCCACTCGCCGGCCTCGGCGCCCTCGGCCCTGAGCGCGAGGTCGCTGCGGTGCCGGCGCTGGGTGACGAGCCAGCAGAAGTCCAGCGCGGGTCCGGTGACGCGCTGGGTCGCATCGGCGGGCCCCCACGTCCACAGCTCACCGTCCGGGGCGCTCAACTCGACGCGGAACTGCTCGGCCGGGACGGGACGGTCGTTGAGGAGATAGGCGAAGTCGCGGGTGCGGGCGCCGATGTGCGCGACGTGCCGCAGGCGGGCAGTGGGGGTGCGGGTAACGCCCAGGGCGTCGGCGACGTCCTGGCCGTGGGCCCACGTCTCCATCAGGCGGGCGGTGGCCATCGAGGCCGCGCTCATCGGCGGTCCGAACCACGCCAGCTTCGTGGCGTCGGGCACCGCTGCCAGCGCCGTGACGAGGGCCACCCGCCCGCTGCGCCAACTGGCCAGTAGTTCGGCCGGCGGCTGGGTGGCGCGCTCGGCCGCGGCGCGGTCGACGAAGCCGCCGACGTCGCTCAGCGCCTTCTGAACCTCGCGCTGGAACTCCGCGGGGTCTGTCACCGCGAGCGCTGCCACGTCGTCGGTCCAGGCGAGGTGCGCTATCTGGTGGGCGATCGTCCAGCCCGCTGACGGGGTCGCGCGCGCCCACTCGGACTCAGCCAGCGTCGCGACGACGGTGTCGAGTTCGTCGTATTCCGCGGTGAGGTCGGCGAGAACGGCGCTCAGGTCAGCCACGCGACCGAGCCTGACACGACCTCATGAATAAATCAATGACGCTTGCTTGTTTTGAACAATCACTGTGATCAACACGCCGTGGGTATGGCTGTGGACACGTGGCCGGGATGTTGATCAACACGCCGTGGGCATGGCGGGTCCTCGAGCGGGTCGTTCAGGACGCGTCGAACGGCCAGCCAGTCTCTTTCGTGGCCCGTGTCTGCTGGGCGTGGGCATGCAGATTGGCGGCCGTGCTCGCGACAACCTGCTCGACGTCCACACCGGTCTGGTCGGCGAGCAGGTAGACGCCATAAGCGAGTTCGCCGAGCCGC
>NZ_DATCNW010000293.1:0-7650 GCF_036565025.1 Pengzhenrongella sp. | reverse complement strand
CCGCGCGAAGTCGCGGAACTCGTCCGCGGGCATGGTGCGGGCCTGGGCGAGCAGGAACTGCTCCCCGGAGTCGCTCGCCGGGTCGACCAGCGCGTCGCGGCGCGCCGCGCTGGTCGCGGCGGTCCGCACGAGGATCTCGGCGACCTCGGTGTTGACCCGCCCCGGCCCGCCGGACACGACCGCGTGGGCGGTCAGCGGCAGCTCGTCGCGCAGCGCCCGCCCCAGGCGCGTCAGCCGGTGCGCCCGCGCGCGGGTGACGTGCAGCCGGTCGGCGACCCACGCTGGGAACGTGCGGGCATCGATGGCCCACAGCCCGTCGGAGTCCACCACCGGCAGTGCCCGGGCCGCGATCGCGGTGAGCCGGTCACCCTGCTCGTACGTCACGTCGAAGAATTTCAGGGCTCCCGCCCCGTCGAGGTCCCGCGGCACGACCCCGGCGACGGAGTCGGTGCACGCGGTCATCACGGCCAGCTTGTCGGCCAGGGACAGATCAGCGAGCATTTCGATCACGAGTGCCGCGCCGGTGCGCGAGTAGTCGCTGTCGTCGAATGCCATCTCGCACCCCCCGCTGCCGATCTCGCGATTTCTGCTGCGATCGATTCTACCGGAAACCACCGACATTGAAAGAGGCGTGCGCCGATATTCGGCAACGATTCGGCAACGATTCGGCAACAATTCCGGGACCTCCGGGCCCGATCTGTGGATTACCTCACGCAATGGCTGCCTGGGGGTGGATTTCCGGACGTTCCGAAGATTCTCGACAATGGTGTCCGATGCCACAGGCGTTCAGCCACCAACCCTCCTTCGAGAAGTCGATTTCCGCCCATCCCGAGGTGCCCGGATGGGCGAATATCGACTTCTCGACGGGCGCGGGCCGGATCTCGGCGGGCGTCTCGTGACGCTTGGTGGATGGTGGATCGCGGGGCTGCGTCAGCCGATGTCGGGCAGGACCCGGAGGGCGCGCAGGAGGTGCCGCGCGCCTCGTCGTTCTCAGGTGAGCCGGAGCTCACCCACCCGCACTGCCCCGCTCAGCACCAGCCGCACGTCCACGACCCCCGTCCCGAGCCGCTCCCATGCAGGGCCGGGCTCGAGCGTGACGTCGCTCCAGGTGTGCCGCCCACCGGTCGACGGCGCGTCGGCGGTCGCCGCGGTGAGCCACGTGCCCGGGGCGCCGGCGACCTCGACCCGCACGTGCGCGTTGCCGCCGCGCGTGCGCGCCAGGGCGAGCGTGCCGGCCCGTGCGCCCGACGCGTCGACGTCGCGGAGCACAACCCAGCCCGAGGTTGCTCGAGCGGCGACCTGGACGGCGTCGCCCTCCTCGCGTGTGCGCTCGGCGATCTCGATCGCGCCCGCGTCGTCGAAGTCGACCGCGCGCAGCGCCCGCCCGAGCGCGGCGCGTGGCGGGACGGCCTCGCCGTGGACCTCCAGGTCGCCGCGCAGCGGCAGGTCGGCGGACGAGCGGCCGGCGAGCACGCCGTACCGCCCGGGCTCCGTGACGAACCTGTCCCTCGTCACGTCCCAGATCGACAGGTCGGCGGCTCGGACCGGAAGGGTGACGACGGCGGAGGCCCCCGGCTCGAGGTCGACCCGCGCGTGCCCGACGAGCCGGCGGCCGGGAACCTGCAGGCGGTGGTCGTCGGCGGTGACGTAGAGCTGGACGAGTTCGGCCACGGGTCGCGACCCCACGTTCGTCACGTGCACGCGGGCCTCGACGACCGGGCCGCTCGGATCGTCGGCGTCGAGCGTCGGGCTGGACAGCTCGATCGCGCTGTACTCCACCCGCGAGTAGCTCAGGCCGTGCCCGAACGCGTACAGCGGGTCGTGCCGCGCGTACCAGTAGGTCGATCCGGCGGCGATGACGTCGTAGTCGAACAGATCGCCGATGTGTGCCTCGTCGGCGACCCAGCTCTGGGCGAGCCGGCCGGTGGGCTCGAGGTCGCCGGTGAGCACGTCGACCAGCCCGTGGCCGAGCTCTTGCCCGCCGTGCGAGGACCACACGACCGCCGCGGCGTCGTCGGCCACCTCTCCCAGGACGTAGGGGTAGGAGGACACGACGGCGAGCACGGCGCGGGGGTTGGCCTCGCGCGCGGTGTTCCAGATCTCGTGAAAGGCGTCAGGCAGCCGCAGGTGCGGGCGGTCCTCGGTCTCCCGGCCGAGCAGGTGCGGGTCGTTGCCGACCGCGACCACGACGACGTCGGCCCACGCAGCGGCGGCGGCGACCTCGGCGTGCCCGGCGCGCACCGTGCGCACGGCGAACCGTTCGGCGCTCGACGCATCGGGCGCCTCGGCGACCAGGGTGCCGGCCGCGTCCCGCTGGACGCGCAGCCACTTCCCGGAGCCGACGTGCTGTACCGACCAGGTCCCGTCCTCGTGGGTGTGGGTGCGGAAGCTCTCCTGGGCGACCCACCCGGCGACGCGGGTCGAGTCCGCCCGGACGAGCCCGCCCGCACCCGACCACAGCAGACCGGTGCCGACGGCGCGCAGCGTCACGAGCCCCTCACCCCACTGGGCGACGTCGAACTGGGCGTCGGTGCCGGCGGTCGACCCGTCGGCGAGCAGGGGAGTCGCGGCATCGACCTGACGCACGTAGCGCCCGGTCGTGAGCGAGCGCAGCGCGACCCGGTCGGCGCCGTCGGCCACGCGCACGCTGCCCGCCCCGAGCCGCTCGGTGAGCGCCTCCGCGATCCCGACCAGGTACGGCGGGGTGCCGGAGTACCAGTCGGTCAGCACCCGCTCGGCGAGCGGGCCGACGACGGCGATCGTCGCAGCCGGAGCCAGCGGCAGGATGCCGTCGTTCGCGAGCACGACGACCGAACGGGCGACGGCCTCGCGCGCGAGCTCGCGGTGCGCGGGCAGGTCGATCTCGTCGGCACCGGTGCCCGCGTAAGGGTCGAGGTCGGGGTCGAGCTCGCCGGTCGCGAGCCGCAGCATGAGCTGGCGAAGCACGGAGCGGTCGATCTCGGACTCGGTGAGCAGGCCCCGGTCGAGGGCCGTGGTCAGGTGAGCGATCACCGGCGTGGCGTCGGGGCCGTTGTCGGTGAAGGAGTCCACCCCGGCGCGCACCATCGCCGCGTGGCTCTCGACGTGGTCCGGGAAGTAGCGCTCGAAGGTGACGAGGTTGCTGGGCGCCGCGGCGTCGGACACCACGAGCAGCGAGGCGTCGGTCCAGCTGCGCAGCTCGTCGAGCAGCTCGCGCGCGACGTGGTTGGGACGGCCGTTGACGAGGTTGTACGACGGCATCACCGCGCCGACGACGCCCGCCTCGATCGGCCCGCGGTAGGCGGGCAGCTCGTACTCGTGCAGGACGCGCGGACGCAGCTGCGAGCTGGTCACACAGCGGTCGTCCTCGTTGTTGTACGCCAGGAAGTGCTTGAGCGTCGGCACTGTCCGCCAGTACACCGGGTGATCCCCGCGAAGGCCGCGGGCGTAGGCGCCGGCCAGCTCGGCGGTGAGGTGCGGATCCTCGGAGTAGCCCTCCTCGTTGCGCCCCCACCGGGGATGGCGCAACGGGTTGACGACGGGCGCCCAGACGTTGAGGCTCACGCTCGGATCCGCGGCGTGCTTGGCGCGCAGCTCGGTGCCCACGACCGCGCCGATCCGCGCTAGCAGGTCGGGGTCCCAGGTCGCCGCGAGGCCGACCGGCTGCGGGAACGTCGTCGCGTCGCCGAGCCACGCGACGCCGTGCAGCGCCTCGGCGCCGGTGTGGAACGCGGCGAGCCCGAGCCGCTCGACGGCGGGCGCGTGCTGGTGCAGGAGTGCGATCTTCTCGCCGAGCGTCAGCCGCGCGAGCAGGTCGCGGGCACGCTCGAGCATCGGTTGGGTCGTGTCCGCGTAGGCAGGCCGCGCGCTGTCGGTGAGCTGGACGTCGTCGTCGGGCACAGGTGGATCCTCGTCGTCGCGGGAGTGGGTCGTAGGAGCCGATTGCGAGACCGTCGCTCACGGGTAGCTGAGATCGTCAGGAATCGGCGATGATCTTCGAATCGGTTCGACGAGAGCGGCTGGCGCTGTCGGGGACCCATCTCGCCGGTCGCGCGACGTCGCCTGCTCTCATGCTGCCTGTCATCGTGCGTGATCGCTGCGTCGGTTGCAAGGGGGTAGCGCCGTACGCGAAGTGCGCGTACTCTCGCGGAAAGCGAACTCGTCGAACCGCTTCGACGCTAGGCCGCACAGAGCTGATCACCGACGATCGTGCCCGGCCCCGGATTGCCCCGTGAACGTGCGTTCCCACAAGGAAGTGAAGTGCGCTGATGAACACCACACAGCTGGCCTCTGCGAGCAGACAGGTCGGGGAGATCGCCGTTCGTCGGCGTTCGTTCCTGCGCATGATCGCGGCGGGGGCCGCCGTCGTCGGCGTGCCGTCGCTGCTCTCGGGCTGCGCGGCACAGGCGCCCACGGGCGCCGCACCCGCCGCGGCGGACGCCGGGAAGGTCATCCCGAGCTACTTCCCGGTCGACTACGTGAAGCCGGACTTCCCGAGCGTGAAGGGCTCGGTGCCCGGGTACCTGAAGCTGCCGGAGAAGTTCGTGCAGTCGGTCCCGAAGGTCCCGGGCAGCGGTGCGTCGTTCAAGGCAATGACCCCGCTGTGGGGCACGATCCCGCCCACCAAGGGCAACCAGTACTACAAGGCCGTCAACGACCTGCTCGGGTCGACCATCGAGTTCCAGATCACCGACGGCAACACCTACGGCGACAAGCTCGCGACCGTGCTCGCCTCGTCCAAGGACGTGCCCGACTGGGTCTGCGTGCCGACCTGGAACCTCCCGGCGCGGTTCGGCTCGGAGATCGTCGGGAACGTGTTCGAGGACCTCACCCCGTTCCTCGCGGGCGACAAGGTCAAGGCCTACCCGAACCTGGCCAACATCCCGTCCGCCGCCTGGAAGTACTGCGTGTTCAACGGCAAGCTCTACGGGCTGCCGTTCCCGGGCGGGATCCTCTCCGACGCGATCTTCTACCGCAACGACCTGCTCAAGAAGATGGGGATCTCGCCGGACGTGAAGAACGGCGACGACCTGCTCGCCCTGGCCAAGGAGCTCACCGACGCCAAGGCCGGGCGTTGGGGCACCGACGACCTGTGGACCGCCGCCACGCTGATGCACGGCGTCGTCCCGAAGTGGAAGGTCGACGGCGGCAAGCTCGTGCACCGCGTCGAGACCGACGAGTACCGCGCGGCACTCGCGTGGAACGCCAAGCTCTTCGCATCCGGCGTCGTGCACCCCGACGCGCTGGCCGGCCAGGACGGCGAGGCCAAGTCACGCTTCCAGTCGGGCAAGACGCTGATCGCCAACGATGGCCTCGGCGGGTGGAACGAGGCGCTACGTGACAACCTCGCCGCCAACCCGACCTACGCCCAGCAGCCGTTCGACCCGTTCGCGGCCGACGGCGGCACCCCGGTGCTGTTCAAGACCAACCCGACCGGCATCTTCTCGTTCCTGAAGAAGACCGACGACAAGGCCAAGATCAACGAGCTGCTCGGCATCGCCAACCTGCTGGCCGCGCCGTTCGGCACCTCTGAGTGCAACCTGATCACCAACGGGGTCGAGGGCGTGCACTACACCAAGGACGCCAAGAGCGGCCTGCCGGTCCCGACGCCGCTGGCCGCCAAGGAGCTCCAGCCGACCTACATCTTCCTGGTGGACGGCCCGATCGCCGAGACCCACGTGCAGTACCCGGGCTACGTCGACGCCATCTCGACCTGGCAGACCAAGGCCGCCGACTTCGTCGTCGAGCCGGCGTTCTTCGGCCAGCAGATCTCCGAGCCCCAGCAGTTCGGCTCGCTCGCCCAGCCGTTCGTCGACCTGGAGAAGGACATCTCGCGCGGGCGCAAGACGCTCAAGGACCTCGACGCGGCGATCGCCACGTGGAAGTCCTCCGGCGGTGACGAGCTGCGCAAGTTCTACCAGGACATCCTGGACAAGGCGTGACGCTCCCCGCGCTACGCGGCAGCCCCGTCGCGCCCGACCCGGTGCGCGACGCGGCGGTCCGCAAGGCCGCCCCGAAGAAGGCCGGACCCGTCCGCAAGATCGGCTGGCGCACCCGCCTCAAGCAGGACCGCACGCTGCTGATCATGGTGGCGCCCGCGGTGCTGCTGCTCGTGGTCTTCGCCTACGTGGCGATGCTCGGCAACGTCATCGCGTGGCAGAACTACTCGCCGTACACGGGGTTCCTGCACAGCCCGTACGTGGCGTGGGCGAACTTCGCGCGCGTGTTCAGCAACCCGCTGTTCCTCGATGCCGTGCGCAACACCCTGACGATCACAGCGTTCCAGCTGGTGTTCTTCTTCCCGGTGCCGATCTTCCTCGCGCTGCTGCTGAACTCGGTGATGACCCCGAAGATCCGCACCGTCATCCAGTCGATCGTCTACCTGCCGCACTTCTTCTCCTGGGTGCTCGTGGTGACGCTCTTCCAGCAGATGCTCGGCGGGGCGGGCCTGCTCAGCCAGACCCTGCGGCACCACGGCTACGCGGCCTTCGACGTGATGACCAATCCGCACGCCTTCCTGGTGCTGATCACGATGCAGTCGGTCTGGAAGGACGCGGGCTGGGGCATCATCATCTTCCTCGCGGCCCTGGGCACCGTCTCGCCGGAGCTGTACGAGGCGGCCGCCGTGGACGGCGCGAATCGCTGGCACCGGATCTGGCACATCACGCTGCCGGCCCTGCGTCCGGTGATCCTGCTGCTGCTCATCCTGCGGCTCGGTGACGCGCTGTCGGTCGGCTTTGAGCAGCTCATCCTGCAACGCGCGGCGGTGGGCTCGGGGGTCTCGGAGGTCATCGACACGTACGTGTACTTCCAGGGGGTGGTCAACGGCGACTGGAGCTTCGCGGCCGCGGCGGGCCTGGTCAAGGGCGTCGTCAGCCTCGGGCTCGTACTCGGAGCGAACAAGCTCGCCCACGCGTTCGGAGAAGACGGGGTTTACAAGAAGGCATGAGCCAACAGATCCTCACGACCTCGCGCGCCGCGGACACCGTCCCGGTTGCGCGCCGCAAACGGCGCAACAAGCACCGCCCCGTCTGGGAAGAGGAGCCGACCCGGTTGGGCGCCGCCGGCAAGGGCGTCGTGCTGACCTGCGTCGTTCTCGTCGTCCTGTTCCCGCTGTACACGGTGCTGCTCACGAGCATGTCGACCCAGGCCGAGACGATCGCGGCCGGCGGACTGGTGACCGTGCCCGGTGACCTCACGCTCAACGCGTACAAGGAGATCCTCTCCGGCGGCATCGTCACCCGAGCCGTCCTGGTCAGCACCGGCGTCACGACGGTGGGCACCCTGCTCTCCACGGTCGTCTCGATCCTCGCCGCGTACGGGCTGTCCCGGCCGCGCTCGTTCGGGCACCGGCCGATCCTGTTCGTCTTCCTCATCACGATGTTCTTCGGCGCCGGCCTCATCCCGACCTACCTGCTGGTCAGCTCGCTCGGGCTGATCGACTCCTACTGGGCGCTCATCCTGCCCGGCGCCGTCTCGGCGTTCAACGTGCTGATCCTGCGCAACTTCTTCATGGGCATCGAACCGGCCGTGCTCGACGCCGCCCGGATCGACGGGGCCGGGGACTGGCGCATCCTGGGCAAGATCGTGCTGCCGATGTCCCGGGCCGCCGTCGCCGTCGTCGCGCTGTTCTACGGCGTCTCGTACTGGAACGCGTTCTTCAACGCGGTC
>NZ_DATCNW010000292.1:0-4932 GCF_036565025.1 Pengzhenrongella sp. | reverse complement strand
CCCAAGGAGTACAAGCCGCTGTCGGAGAATCCGGATTTCTTCGAGACGACGTGTCCCGTTTGTGGACGCGCGGCGCGGCGCGAGACGGACACGATGGATACGTTCATCGACTCCTCCTGGTACTTCTTGAGATACGCGAGCGCGAAGGATGCGAAGGAGTCGTTTGACACGGAGCTCGCCAACCACTGGATGGCGGTCGATCAATACACGGGTGGCGTGGAGCACGCGATTCTGCACCTGCTCTATTCACGATTCTTCGTCAAGGTGCTGCACGACGCAGGCATGCTCGATGTTTCGGAGCCGTTTACCCGGTTGTTCAACCAGGGGATGGTCAAGCGGTTCGGTCAGGTGATGTCGAAGTCGGCCGGCAACGGGGTGTCGCCCGACGAGCTGGTGGCCAAGCAGGGCGCGGATGCGGGGCGCATCTACGAGATGTTCATCGGTCCGCCTGAAGAGGATGTCGAGTGGACCGACGCTGGACTCAACGGCGTGGTGCGATTTCTGCAGCGCGTATGGCGTTTGGTTTTGGAACCGGCCTCGATCGTCGTCGAGGGCACCGGTGCGGAGGCGATGCTTTTGCAACGCAAGGCTGCGCAGACGGTCAAGAAGGTCACTGAGCATTTCGACGAGCTGCGTTTCAACACGGCGGTCGCGGCTTTGATGGAACTGGCGAATGCGATGCAGGGGTATTTGCAGAACGGCGGCGCGCGAGACGCCACCTGGGACTCGACAGTGCGCGTTTTGGTGAAGTTGCTCAACCCTCTCGCGCCGCATATGTGCGAGGAGATGTGGGAGAAGCTTGGAGAGGGCGGCATGCTGGCCGATTCCTCCTGGCCTGAGTACGACGCGGAGGCGGCGGCCGTGCCGGAGGTGACGGTGGTTGTGCAGGTCGATGGCAAGCTGCGCGAACGGCTCACCCTGCCGGTGGGCACTCCGGAGGAGGCGGTACTCGCTGCGGCGCTCGCGAGCGATCGGGTGCGAGCGGCGTTCGACGGGCGGAAACCATCCAAGGTGGTGTTCGTACCTGACCGGCTGATCAACCTGGTCCCTTAGGGGTCGGTTGGGGAGCGCTAGGCGGCGGCTCTGATGCCGGTGTCGACTACGTAGTCGGCGACGATGTCTGCGCCTGCGGTGACGACGACGGTTTGTGGTCCGTCAACGATGCGCCCAAAAGTCGTGGTTCCGACCTGCCAAGTTCCGGCTGGTAGGTCAATCGAGTAGGCGCCGGCAGAGTCGGTTTTCGCGATCTGTCTTGTACTGCCGTTGGTGAATGTGAGCTCGAACGTTGGGAGCGGCCACTGGCCGCACGTTTGGTCGGTTGGCTGGAGTGGGCAGGCTGGCTTGGCAGCGCACGGCCGGGCGTCCGGCTGGCTCGTGCCACCACACCCGAGCGCAACCACATGGCCGTGGACGTTGCCAGTTTGGTTCCCCGGTCCTGGGAAGTGGTAGGCCCCACAGGCAGCGGTCACAACCAGGATTCCAATCAGGAGCGCCGTTCTCATCAGTAAAGGAACGCTGGTCGCCTGAGCCAGGTCACGCCGCGGACCTAGAACCACCTGCCGTTCGCGTAGTGTTGTGGCGCCTCGAAGGGCACTTAACAAACGGCCACACACTTCTAGTAACCAGGCAATCCCGAGTAGCCAAGCGGTAAGGCAGGGGACTTTGGATCCTCGACCGAAGGTTCGAATCCTTCCTCGGGAACCACCCCCTCAATTCACACCTCTAATCGGCTGGCGTAGCCCGGGCAGCGATCCCGGGCTACGACCACTTACTGAGAACCGGGATTAGGGGTTCCTCTGCACGATTGTGAAGATGTCCGTCTCGCCGATGCCGGTTTCGGCTATTGCGTTGGCGCGACCGTCGGTCCACACGGCGTACACGGCCTTGGTGCTGGCCGCGAGCCCGTTGTAATCGCCAATGAAGGCGCCGCTCGTGAAGAACCCGAGGTTGGGATCCCAGTCCTTGCTGCTGATCTTGGAACTGGAGAAGCTTGACGCGTCGTTGCGCGACACCGCCTGCCACGTGTTGATCCGCACGTTCGCCGGGTCGAGCCGGCGGTCGAACCAGATCACGTAGAAGCGGCCGGACTCGTCCGCTGCCGCCCACGGGAAGAACTGGTCGTTGGCGGCGGGGTTGCCGGACGACCCGGTCGATAGGAACTTCGAGTTCGACCAGGTGAGCCCTCCATCCTTGGAGGTCTGGTAGGAGATGTCTGCCTTGGAGGTCGCCCGGTTGATGTTGTTCTGGTAGACGTACAAGAGAGTTCCGGTCTTCGGACTGTAGGCCAGGGATGTGGTGTTGGGCGCCCGGAAGTGCGTAGGCGGCAGGGTGTCGCTGCCAGCGCCGTCGTTGAAGTCCGCGTATTGACTCGGCTTGTCGATCTGCACCGCGGTCGGGAGGAAAGTCTGCCCTCCGTCGGTCGACTTCTGGAAGAGCAGATGCGGGTCGAAAGAGTCGTTGCAGTTCTCGGAAACGAACCCGACGTCCAGCGTGCCGTTCTTCTCGACCACGGGATCGCTGAACTGGTTGGCGGAGGAGCCAGTGCCGTCGCCGCCGGGTTGGTCGGACTGAATCGCCGTGTGCGACCAGGTGGACAGCACGGGGTTCGTGGTCGGAATCGCGTCCGTGTACGAAAGCTGGATTGGGCAGTAGTCGCTAAACCCGCTATCGAGCAAGTGGAACTTCGTGTAGGTCACGTATATACGCCCGTAATGCGAGCTGCTCCGGTTGTTGTCGACGGTGATGAGCTCCTTGTCGTTGAAGATGGAGTCGTCGACCGTGCCGGTGGTGTAGTCGAAGTTGGACGCTGCACGTGCGGCTTGACGGCCCGGAGTCCAGGTCTTCCCGTTGTCGACGGACTTGTAGACCTGCACTTCGGAGAAAGGCAGCGCGCGGAAGAAGCACAGTTGCGAGATGTAGAACGCGGCTTCCTTGCGACTGTAGGCCACGCCCGGGTCGCCCCCGCTGCAAAAGTCTCCCGTGCCGCGGAATTGCGGGCTGATCCGGGTACTCAACCATGTCTGCCCGCCGTCGGAAGTCCGCATGACCACAACGCCGCCGCTGACGTAGTCGTTCGCCGCCGCGACCGCGATCTCCGGATGGCTGACGTTGTAGGCGACCGCCGTTTCGTTCTGGGGCATGGGTGGGTAGCTGTCGTCGTTCATCTGGACGTTCGAATTGCTACTAGCCGCGGTGCCACCCGCACTTGTCGGGGCCTGCGCCCGCGTTGGGGCGCCTTGCCGATCGCTCGCTTCCTGAGCGGCGAGGACTGCACGGACGCCGCCCGAGATGCCACCCGGATAGTTCGCGACGTGAGCCACCCATCGCGGCGTCGCGGCCCCGGGTGTCTTGGGTGTGGACGAGAGGGGAAGGGCAGCCTGCGTTGCAATTGCGCCGATGAGGACGACGAGGATTGCAGGGATGACAACCACAGGGGCAAATCTCTTCATGGCCACCTCTTCACTAAAGCCCAGCGATGCCCTCACAAGATATCAAGTGCGGGATCCAGGTGGAGGTCGACGCTCCTCAGCTAGGTGCAGGGGTCGCGCCCGCGAGGAACTCGGGACTTTGGATCCTCGACCGAAGGTTCGAATCCTTGCTCGGGAACCAGGCTCTCGCGCACCCGTTAACAGGCTGGGTACCGCGACACACGCCGCCTGAGTAGCTTCGCGTCATGCGAAATCGCCCTCGACTCGTACCAGGTTGGAAGGGCATGCTGGCCCTCGGCCTGCCGGTCCTGATTGCGATCGGCGCTGTGGTCGGGGCGCATTTCTACTCCCTTTCTACACCCGCGGCCGCTCCTGACCCGCCGGTTCCGGTTGCGCCGGGCCTCGAGCTGCCTCCACCTAGCGGTCTCCTGGTCGACGTGGTCGGCGCGGTCGTCCGGCCGGGTCTGTATCGACTGCCAAGAGGCGATCGGGTTTACGACGCGATCGCCGCTGCGGGCGGACTCACTGGATATGCCGATTCCACCCGGCTTCCCAATCTCGCCGGCCGGCTGCAAGACGGCGAGCAGATCAAGGTTCCGGTTCTCAAAGGCGCGCCGGGCGGGACTGTGGTCAACCGCACGAGTCTCAACACCGCCACTGCGGATGAGCTCGCCCTGGTTCCCGGTTTCACCGAAGCATTCGCCCAGGACGTCATCGACTACCGCACCAACTTCGGGGGATTCCAGACCACGAGCGAGCTGGTCGACATCCTAGGAATGAGCGAATCGGACTTCATAATCGCGCGCCGCTACCTCACCCTGTGATCGCCTCAGAGGAGCACCGGAGCGGGATTTGGAGTTTGGCGCGGTACCCAGCGCTGGTCGTGGCGGTGGCTTGGTCCGGCGCGATCGCTGCCGCCGTCGTGCTGGCGCCTTCGCAACCGATTCTGGGCGCCCTCGCCCTAGCGATTGCCATCCCGTGCCTTGGGCTGGCGCTGCTTGTGAGACCTGCGGTGATTGCGATCGCCCTCGCCTTCGCCCTGATCGCAATTGGCCGCGCAGAGCTCCCGGCAGCGGACCTTCAGGCTCCCAGCCGTGCGCTTGCCGCCGCGGGCCAGACCGTGACGATCAGCGGCCGCGTCGCGGATGACAGCCATCCGGCGGCGGGCGGCTCTGAGGCTCTTGTCGAACCGGACAGGATCACGGGCAGCGGCAATGTGACGGTGGGCATCGGCAATCTGCTGGTTCGCTGGCGCGGTCCTGCGGAGGCGGCATTTGGCGACTCCGTACAAGCCAGCGGGAAGCTCACAATTCCGCGCGATCTGCCGACTTTCGACCGTCGCGCGTACCTGGCTCAGCGCCATGTGTTCCTGGAGTTGGTTGCGACCAGCTTCGACGTGGTGACGCCGGGCGGCGGCCTCGGCGGCTTGCCTGGATGGCTCCGCGCTCACTACGTCGCGGCGCTCGACGAAGCCCTCCCTGCCCCGCACGCTGCGGTGTTGCTC
>NZ_DATCNW010000291.1:0-5758 GCF_036565025.1 Pengzhenrongella sp. | reverse complement strand
CCTGCTGGCCCGCATGACCACGGCGGAGAAGGTGGGCCAGCTGCTGCAGCTGAACGCCCAGGACGACCTCGAGGACATCGTCGTGACCAGGCACGCCGGGTCGATCCTGCATGCCTCCCCCGAGCGGTTGATGGACGCGATGGCGTTGGCGGCGCAGACCCGGCTCGGTATCCCCCTGCTGACGGCCGACGACGCTATCCATGGTCACTCCTTCTGGCCGGGTGCGACGATCTTTCCGACCCAGCTGGGCATGGCTGCCGCCTGGGATGCCGACCTGATCGAGCAGGCCGCCCGGGTGACCGCTGTCGAGGTGGCCGCAACGGGCATCCACTGGGTCTTCTCACCCGTCCTGTGCATCACCCGTGACCTGCGTTGGGGCCGCGTCGACGAGACGTTCGGTGAAGACCCGTTCCTGATCTCGGAGTTCGGTGCGGCGATGATCCGTGGCTATCAGGGTGACGGTCTCGACGATCCGACAGCGGTCCTGGCGTGCGCGAAGCACTTCGCCGGCTATTCCGAGACCCAGGGCGGTCGGGATGCCAGCGAGGCCGATATCAGCCGGCGCAAGCTCCGGTCATGGTTCCTGCCGCCGTTCGAGCGGGCGGCACGGGAGGGTTGCCGGACCTTCATGCTCGGTTACCAGGCGATGGACGGGGTTCCCGTCACGGCCAACAAATGGCTGCTCAACGACGTCCTGAAACAGGAGTGGGGATTCACCGGGACGCTTGTCACCGACTGGGACTGCGTCGGCCGGCTGGTGCGGGAGCAGAAGGTGTGCGCCGACGACACAGAGGCCGCCGCGGTCGCAGTCCTCGCCGGCAACGGCATAGTGATGGCCACGCCGGGCTTCTTCGAAGGCGCGCAGGCAGCGCTGGCCAACGGCCTGATCGTCGAGGCTGACATCGACGCCGCGGTGCGCCGCGTCCTTCGCCTCAAGTTCGAGCTGGGGCTTTTCGAGAACCCGCGTCGGCCCGACCCGACCCGACAGGCAGAGGTCATCGGCTGCGCCGACCACGCTGCGCTGAACCTGCAGATGGCCCGCCGATCGTTGGTGCTCCTGAACAACGATGGAACACTTCCGCTGGACGGCGGGTTGGCCGGCGCGGCCCCGACTCCACGCACGCTGGCGGTGGTCGGGCCCAATGCCGACGATCCGGACGCTCAGCTGGGCGACTGGGCCGGGGCCTCCGGGCAGGCCGACTGGATGCCCGACGGCCATCCCCGGGAAACCGTCGAAACCGTAGTCGACGGCTTCCGCGCCGTTGCCCCAGGCCACTGGACGGTGACGCACGCTCGTGGCGCCGAGATCGGGGCCATGTTGCCTCACCCGGACGGACTCGTGTTCCCTGACGGTCAACCGCGGTTCCCGACGCTTGAGCCGGCCTCACCGGACCCGTTCATGATTGCCGAGGCGGTAGCCGCCGCGCAGGCGGCCGACTATGTGATCGCCGTCGTCGGAGACAACGTCGCCCTGGCCGGCGAATTGACCTCCACCGCGACCCTGGAACTTGTCGGTGCCCAGGTCGCCCTCCTCGACGCGTTGGCGGCAACAGGCACACCCATGATTGTTGTCCTGGTCAACTCCAAACCGGCAGTCCTGCCCCGGTCGGCCCTCAACGCCGCCGCGCTCATCCAGGCGTTCAATCCCGGCATGCGCGGCGGACGGGCCATCGCCGAGCTGATCCTGGGCCAGATCGAACCGACTGGGCGGCTACCGGTGTCCTTCGCCCGGCACGTCGGCCAGCAGCCCGTCTACTACAACGTCGTGCGCGGCCAGCGCGGCGACAGCTACGCCGACCTCACCCTGGACCCGCAGTTCGTCTTCGGCGAAGGGCTGAGCTACTCCACCGTGGAGTATTCCGATCTCGTCGTGCATACCCCAGAACTGAGGCCGGACGCGACGATCCGGGCCCAGGTGAGGCTGACGAACACCGGCGACCGTCCGGCGCTCGAGACCGTTCAGGTGTACATCAACGATCTGGTCACGAGCGTGACCTGGGCGGAAAAGGAACTCAAGTCCTACCAGCAGGTCCTTGTCGGCCCCGGCGAATCCGCGATGGTGCACCTGGAGCTGCCCGCCTCGTCCTGCACCTTGGTCACCGCCGACGGCCGCCGAGTAGTGGAACCCGGCGAGTTCGAGCTGCTCGTGGGACCCAGCTCGCGGACCGTCGACCTCCTGAGCGCCACCTTCCGAATAGGCGTCGACAGCTCGGCGCTCGGAAGTCGCGAATCAGGAGTCTTTCTCAACTGAACTCGCTCGATCCCCGCCCGACCCACGCGGCGCCAGTACATCCTCCTTCGGTGGACTACCGAAGGTCGCGCCGGACCCGCATTGCCATGTGAACGTGCGTTTCCACAAGGAAGTGAAGTGCGCTGATGATCACCACCACACAGCTGGGCCAGGTCGGGGAGATCGCCGTTCGTCGGCGGTCGTTCCTGCGCATGATCGCGACGGGGGCGGCCGTCGTCGGCGTGCCGTCGCTGCTCACAGGGTGCGCGACGGCGGCGCCGACGTCGGCCGGGCCTGCGGCCTCGGACGCCGGCAAGGTCATCCCGAGCTACATCCCGGTGGAGTACGTGAAGCCGGACTTCCCGAGCGTGAAGGGCTCGGTTCCCGGGTACCTGAAGCTGCCGGACAAGTTCGTGCAGTCGGTGTCGAAGGTGCCGGGCAGCGGTGCGTCCTTCAAGGCGATGACGCCGCTGTGGGGCACGATCCCGTCGACCAAGGGCAACCAGTACTACCAGGCGGTCAACGACCTGCTTGGGTCGACCCTCGAGTTCCAGATCACCGATGGCAACACCTACGGCGACAAGCTCGCGACCGTGCTCGCCTCGGCCAAGGACGTGGCCGACTGGGTCTGCGTGCCGACCTGGAACCTGCCTCCGCGGTTCGGTTCGGAGATCGTCGGCAACGTGTTCGAGGACCTCACCCCGTTCCTCGCGGGTGACAAGGTCAAGGACTTCCCGAACCTGGCGAACATCCCGTCCGCGGCGTGGAAGTACTGCGTGTTCAACGGCAAGCTCTACGGGCTGCCATTCCCCGGCGCGGTCGTCGGCGACGCGATCTTCTACCGCAACGACCTGCTCAAAGAGATGGGCATCACCCCGGAGGTGAAGAACGGCGACGACCTGCTCGCCCTGGCCAAGGAGCTCACCGATACCAAGGCCGGGCGCTGGGGTGCGGAAGACCTCTGGAACTCTGCCGCGACGATCCACGGCGTCGTGCCGAAGTGGAGGGTTGACGGCGGCAAGCTCGTGCACCGCGTCGAGACCGAGGAGTACCGCGCGGCACTCGCGTGGAACGCCAAGCTCTTCGCATCCGGCGCGGTGCACCCCGACGCCGTGGCCGGCCAGGCAGGTGAGGCCAAGTCGCGTTTCCAGGCGGGCAAGACGCTGATCGTGAACGACAGCCTCGGTGGGTGGAACGAGGCGTTGCGCGACAACCTGGCCGGCAACCCGTCGTACTCCCAGCAGCCGTTCGACCCGTTCGCGGCCGACGGTGGCACCCCGGTGCTGTTCGAGGCGAACCCGACGGGCATCTTCTCGTTCCTGAAGAAGACCGATGACAAGGCCAGGATCAAAGAGTTGCTCGGCATCGCGAACCTGCTGGCCGCGCCGTTCGGCACCACCGAGTGCAACGTCATCACCAACGGTGTCGAGGGCGTGCACTACACGAAGGACGCGAAGAGTGGCCTGCCTGTCCCGACGCCGCTCGCGGTGAAGGAGCTGCAGCCGACGTACATCTTCCTGGTGGACGGCCCGGTCGCGGAGACCCACGTGCAGTACCCCGGCTTCGTCGAGGCCATGTGCACCTGGCAGGCCAAGGTGGCCGCTCACGTCGAGGAGCCGGTGTTCTTCGGCCAGCAGATCTCCGAGCCCCAGCAGTTCGGCTCGCTCGCCCAGCCGTTCGCTGACCTGGAGAGGGACATCTCCCGGGGGCGCAAGACGCTCAAGGACCTCGACTCGGCGATCGCCACCTGGAAGTCCTCCGGCGGCGAGGATCTGCGCAAGTTCTACCAGGACATCTTGGACAAGGCGTGAGCCTCCCGGCGCTCGTGCCCGACCCGGTGCGGGACGGGGCGGTCCGCAAGGCCGTTCCGCGCGTGAACCCGGTCCGCAGGATCGGCTGGCGTGCCCGCCTGCGGCAGGACCGCACGCTGCTGATCATGGTGGCACCCGCGGTGCTGCTGCTGGTCGTGTTCGCGTATGTGGCGATGCTCGGCAACGTCATCGCGTGGCAGAACTACTCGCCGTACACGGGCTTCCTGCACAGCCCGTACGTGGCGTGGGCGAACTTCGCGCGCGTGTTCAGCAACCCGCTGTTCCTCGACGCGGTCCGCAACACCCTGACGATCACGGCGTTCCAGCTCGTGTTCTTCTTCCCGGTGCCGATCTTCCTCGCGCTGCTGCTGAACTCGGTGATGACCCCCAAGATCCGCACCGTCATCCAGTCGATCGTCTACCTGCCGCACTTCTTCTCCTGGGTGCTCGTGGTGACGCTCTTCCAGCAGATGCTCGGCGGGGCGGGCCTGCTCAGCCAGACCCTGCGCCACCACGGCTACGCGGCCTTCGACGTGATGACCAATCCGCACGCCTTCCTTGTGCTGATCACGATGCAGTCGGTCTGGAAGGACGCCGGCTGGGGCATCATCATCTTCCTCGCGGCCCTGGGCACCGTCTCGCCGGAGCTGTACGAGGCGGCCGCTGTCGACGGCGCGAACCGGTGGCGCCGCATCTGGCACATCACGCTGCCGGCCCTGCGCCCGGTGATCCTGCTGCTGCTCATCCTGCGGCTCGGGGACGCGCTGTCGGTCGGCTTCGAGCAGCTCATCCTGCAACGCGCCGCGGTGGGCTCGGGGGTCTCGGAAGTCATCGACACGTACGTGTACTTCCAGGGGGTGGTCAACGGCGACTGGAGCTTCGCCGCCGCGGCGGGCCTGGTCAAGGGCGTCGTCAGCCTTGGTCTCGTGCTGGGTGCCAACAAGCTGGCCCACGCCTTCGGAGAAGACGGAGTTTACAAAAAAGCATGAGCCAACAGACCCTCACGACCTCCTCTCCATCCGACACGTCCACCGCCCCGGTCGCGCGCCGCAAGCGGCGCAACAAGCACCGTCCGGTCTGGGAAGAAGAACCGACGCCGCTGGGCGCCGCAGGCAAGGGCGTCGTGCTGACCTGCGTCGTCCTGGTCGTCCTGTTCCCGCTGTACACGGTGCTGCTCACGAGCATGTCGACCCAGGCCGAGACCGTCGCGGCCGGCGGCCTGGTCACCGTCCCCGGTGACCTGACGCTGAACGCGTACCGCGAGATCCTCTCCGGCGGGATCGTCACCCGAGCCGTCCTGGTGAGCACGGGGGTCACCGCGGTGGGCACCCTGCTCTCCACGGTGGTCTCGATCCTCGCGGCGTACGGGCTGTCCCGGCCGCGCTCGTTCGGGCACCGCCCGATCCTGTTCGTCTTCCTCATCACCATGTTCTTCGGCGCCGGCCTGATCCCGACCTACCTGCTGGTGAGCTCGCTGGGGCTGATCGACTCCTACTGGGCGCTCATCCTGCCCGGCGCCGTCTCGGCGTTCAACGTGCTGATCCTGCGCAACTTCTTCATGGGCATCGAACCGGCGGTGCTCGACGCCGCCCGGATCGACGGGGCCGGGGACTGGCGCATCCTGGGCAAGATCGTGCTGCCGATGTCCCGGGCCGCCGTCGCCGTCGTCGCGCTGTTCTACGGCGTCTCGTACTGGAACGCGTTCTTCAACGCGGTC
>NZ_DATCNW010000290.1:0-9255 GCF_036565025.1 Pengzhenrongella sp. | reverse complement strand
CGTCTGGCGCACCAAACCTTCCCAAAACTGGATCGCTCCCGCTCGGGGCGGGCCCGCACGCAATGGACGTAACTTGAGGTCCACGCAGGCGGGATCCAGAGGAGGATCCCCGCTCGGGGGCGACTGGCAGGGGGTCCTAAGTTACGACCATTGGGTCAGGCCCCCACTCGGGCGGAGGGGAGTCGGCGCATAGCGGTCGCTTTGCGCTGGAACGCGTCGTTGCGGCCAAGCCTTCGGTGCAGACACAACCCAGAGCGCTCCGAGCGAAGCCGTGGGCTTCCTCCGGGGGTTGGTCCGGGTACTTCATGCTCCATAGGCCATGAGCGGCTCGGACGATGACTACGGTTGATGGCATGGACCAGAGCCCCGTCCGCCGCAGCGCATCGATTGCCTATGTCTCGGCTGCCGCAGTCCTATCCATTTTGTTCGTCCTCGTCTGGGTCTGGATCGTTGGCGTATTCGTTGGAGGGCCGACTGCGGACCCATTTCTGGGCACACTCTTCTGGTGTGGTCTTCCGGCCGCGGTGTTGAGCGTTGCCGGTTATGTTGCTTGGCGTCGGAAGCTTCACAACCTTGCAATAGCTGTCTGGGCGGGCGGCATCGGTACTGCTGGTTGGCTTGCCTTACCTGTGTTCTTTTCTCTCTACATGGGCCAGTCGTCCCTCTGACGCTGAATCGGCAAGTCGCCTGCGCCGGAGGTGACTCGTGGGATCACGCCCCACGCGGGCCCTCGTGGTTCATCCACATCAACATTCGTCAACTGTCGCCACGTGCCGGGTCGTCGGCGACCTCGACGCCCGAGTCCCTCGACATCGCTTAGCGGTCCTCAAGTGCTGTTCTCATCAGGGACCGGGCGATCGTCTACCTGCTGTGTTTACCGGTCTGCGCCGCGAGGAACGGTCACCCTCGACCTGGACCAGATCCGCCCGAACATCCCCACCGCCCTGCGGACGGTGCATGGCGGCAGCTTGTGACAAGTTCGTTGGCACTGGGCAAAGTCAGTTGTCACTGTGCCAACGATCTTGTCAAAAGTGCCACGTTCGTTGTCACTTCACACCGGTCAGAACTCCCAGTCGTCGTCCTCGGTGTTGACAGCCTTGCCGATCACGTACGAGGAGCCCGAACCCGAGAAGAAGTCGTGGTTCTCGTCGGCGTTGGGGCTCAGTGCGGACAGGATCGCCGGGTTCACGTTGCACTCGTCCTTGGGGAACAGCGCCTCGTAGCCCAGGTTCATCAGGGCCTTGTTGGCGTTGTAGCGCAGGAACTTCTTGACGTCCTCGGTCATGCCGACGCCGTCGTACAGGTCCTGGGTGTACTCGACCTCGTTCTCGTAGAGCTCGAAGAGCAGCTCGAAGGTGTAGTCCTTCATCTCCGCGCGCTCGGCCTCGTTGAGCTTCTCGAGCCCCTTCTGGAACTTGTAGCCGATGTAGTACCCGTGCACGGCCTCGTCCCGGATGATCAGCCGGATCAGGTCGGCGGTGTTCGTGAGCTTGGCTCGCGAGGACCAGTACATCGGCAGGTAGAAGCCGGAGTAGAACAGGAACGACTCGAGCAGCGTGCTGGCGACCTTGCGCTTGAGCGGGTCGTCGCCGCGGTAGTAGTCCATGACGATCTCGGCCTTGCGCTGCAGGTTCCGGTTCTCCTCGGACCAGCGGAACGCGTCGTCGATCTCGCGCGTCGAGCACAGCGTGGAAAAGACCGAGGAGTACGACTTCGCGTGCACGGACTCCATGAACGCGATGTTCGTGTACACCGCCTCTTCGTGCGGGGTGATCGCGTCAGGGATGAGGCTCACCGCGCCGACCGTGCCCTGGATCGTGTCCAGCAGCGTCAGGCCGGTGAAGACGCGCATCGTGAGCTGCTGCTCGGCGGGTGTCAGGGTGGCCCAGGACTGGATGTCGTTGGACAGCGGCACCTTCTCGGGCAGCCAGAAGTTACCGACCAGCCGGTCCCAGACCTCCGCGTCCTTCTCGTCCGGGACCCGGTTCCAGTTGATGGCCGAGACCCGGCTGATCAAAGGCAGCTTCTCCGACATGCGCACTACTTCCGTTCTACATAGTCGCCGAGAGTGGAGTAACCGCCCTTGGAAAACCCTTTCCTGGGGCGGTTACTCCACTCTCGGCGGAGGTTGGTCTTAGAGCATGCAGCTGACGCAGCCGTCAACCTCGGTGCCTTCTAGGGCTAGCTGGCGCAGGCGGATGTAGTAGAGGGTTTTGATGCCCTTGCGCCAGGCGTAGATCTGGGCCTTGTTGATGTCGCGTGTGGTGGCAGTGTCCTTGAAGAACAGCGTGAGCGACAGGCCCTGGTCCACATGCTGGGTGGCGACGGCGTACGTGTCGATGATCTTCTCGTAGCCGATCTCGTACGCGTCGGTGTAGTACTCGAGGTTGTCGTTCGTCAGGAAAGGCGCCGGGTAGTACACACGCCCGATCTTGCCCTCCTTGCGGATCTCGATCTTCGACGCGACCGGGTGGATCGACGACGTCGAGTTGTTGATGTATGAGATCGACCCGGTGGGCGGGACGGCCTGCAGGTTCTGGTTGTAGATCCCGTGCTCCTGCACGGACCGGGACAGCTCGCGCCAGTCGTCCTGGGTCGGGATCTGCACGTCGGCCGCGGCGAAGAGCTCGACGACGCGCGCCGTGGCCGGCTCCCAGACCTGCTCGGTGTACTTCGTGAAGTACTCCCCGCTGGCGTAGGTCGAGTCCGCGAAGCCCTCGAACGACTTGCCGCGCTCGATGGCGAGCCGGTTCGACGCCCGGATCGCGTGGTAGGCCACCGTGTAGAAGTACAGGTTCGTGAAGTCCAGGCCCTCGGCGGACCCGTAGTGGATCCGCTCGCGGGCGAGGTAGCCGTGCAGGTTCATCTGGCCCAGCCCGATGGCGTGACCGCCCTCGTTCGCGCGCTTGACCGACGGAACCGACTCGATGCTGGTCTGGTCCGAGACCGCGGTGAGCGCGCGGATGGCCGTCTCGACCGTCTTGGCGAAGTCCGGGGAGTCCATCGCGAGCGCGATGTTCAGCGAGCCGAGGTTGCAGGAGATGTCCTTGCCGATGTGGCTGTAGGACAGGTCCTCGTTGTAGGTCGACGGCGTCGCGACCTGCAGGATCTCCGAGCACAGGTTCGAGTGCGTGATCTTGCCGGCGATCGGGTTCGCGCGGTTCACCGTGTCCTCGAACATGAGGTACGGGTACCCGGACTCGAACTGGATCTCGGCGAGGATCTGGAAGAACTCGCGCGCCTTGATCTTCGACTTGCGGATGCGCCCGTCGTCGACCATCTCGGCGTACTTCTCGGTGACGTTGATGTCCGCGAACGCCTTGCCGTACACGCGCTCGACGTCGTACGGCGAGAACAGGTACATGTCCTCGTTGTTCTTCGCGAGCTCGAAGGTGATGTCCGGGATCACCACGCCGAGGGAGAGCGTCTTGATGCGGATCTTCTCGTCCGCGTTCTCCCGCTTGGTGTCCAGGAACCGCAGGATGTCCGGGTGGTGCGCGTGCAGGTACACCGCGCCGGCGCCCTGGCGCGCGCCGAGCTGGTTGGCGTAGGAGAACGAGTCCTCGAGCAGCTTCATCACGGGGATGACGCCCGACGACTGGTTCTCGATGTGCTTGATCGGCGCGCCGTGCTCGCGGACGTTGGAGAGCAGCAGGGCGACACCGCCGCCGCGCTTGGAGAGCTGCAGCGCGGAGTTGATGCCGCGCGCGATGGACTCCATGTTGTCCTCGATGCGCAGCAGGAAGCAGGACACCGCCTCGCCGCGCTGGGCCTTGCCCGAGTTGAGGAAGGTCGGCGTGGCCGGCTGGAACCGGCCCGCGATGATCTCCTCCACGATGTTGAGCGCGGACTCCTCGTTCCCGTCGGCGAGGGTCAGCGCGACCATGCAGACGCGGTCCTCGAAGCGCTCGAGGTAACGCTTCCCGTCGAAGGTCTTCAGCGTGTACGAGGTGTAGTACTTGAACGCGCCGAGGAACGTCTGGAAGCGGAACTTCTTCGAGTACGCGAGCTTGAACAGCGTCTTGACGAAGGCGGCGTCGTACTTGGCCAGGACCTCCGGCTCGTAGTACTTGTTCTCGACCAGGTAGTCGAGCTTCTCCTTGAGGTTGTGGAAGAAGACCGTGTTCTGGTTGACGTGCTGCAGGAAGTACTGGTGCGCCGCGGCCTTGTCCTTGTCGAATTGGATCTCGCCGTTCGGGCCGTAGAGGTTCAGCATCGCGTTGAGCGCGTGGTAATCGAGCCCCGCGTCTACGCCGGTATCTGCTGCCGTTGTCGTTGCCAAAACTGGTCCAATCCATCACGGACGCGGGTGACGTCCTGCGGGGTGCCGAGAATTTCGAAGCCGTACAGGTACGGCACGTCGCACTTCGCGGCGATCATCGTGCCGGCGATGCAGTACGCGGTGCCGAAGTTGGTGTTGCCGGCCGCGATGACGCCGCGGAGCAACGACCGGTTGTGCGCGTCGTTCAGGAACTTCCGCACCTGCCGCGGGACGGCGCCGCCCTCGTGGCCCCCACCGTAGGTCGGGACCACCAGGACGTACGGCTCATCGACGTGCAGAAACTCGTCGGCCGGCCGCAGCGGGATGCGCTGCGCAGGGATCTGGAGCTTTTCGACGAACCGGTGCGTGTTTTCGGAGGTGCTCGAGAAGTAGACCAGCGAACTCATCGTGCGTGGACCCTCCTCGAAGCCCCCGCGAAGGGGGCGTGGTGCTCGGCTCGCGTCAGGCGACCGCGGCGCGCTCGGTGAGGGCGGCGATCTTACCCGGACGGTAGCCCGACCAGTGCTCGTCGTCGACGACCACGACGGGCGCCTGCAGGTAACCGAGCGACATGACGTAGTCACGTGCTGCGGGATCCGCGGCGATGTCCACGACCGTGTACGGCAGCGAGAGCTTGTCGAGCGAACGGTAGGTCGCCGTGCACTGGACGCACGAAGGCTTGCTGTAGACGGTGATACTCATCGTTCCCCCAAGTTCAGGTGCGCGGTGTGCGCTCCGCCTTAGGCGGTCCTCAAACACTACACCTAGTGGTCTGTCGCGCAAGGGACCACAACACTTGGTGTTTCAACGGTGTAGTTCGTGCGCATCTGCCCTGACCTGTGGTAGGCATCTGGGACCCGTCGGCGCTCGCCGGCGCACACCGGTGAGAGATGCTGTCCCGGTGCAGATCAGCGCGCTCGGAGCCCTCGTGATCGACGGTCGGCCCGTCGAGGGAACCCGCCTGCCCGCCGACTTGTTCCCGCTCCTGCTCGCCCGTGGACGCATCGTCCCGGCGGGCGACCTGGTCGCGGCGGTGTGGGATGGCGCACCTCGGACTCCCTGCCGCCGCACGACGCACCGGCGCGGCGGTGGTCAGTGGGCGGGGTCGGGCGCCATCGTCTCGGTGCCGACGACGGCGAGCAGCCGGAGCTTGCCGGCGGCCTCGCTGCCGGGGGCGGCCGTGTGGGCGACGATCCGCAGATCGCTCCCGGCCGCGGTGAGCACGTCGCAGTCGAGGGCGAGGTCCCCGAGGTCGGGGTGGTGCACGGTCTTGGTGGCCGACCCGTGGAAGCCGACGGCGAAGGCGTCCCACAGCTGCGCAAACCTGGTGCTGACGGAGCGGAGTTCGGCGATGAGCGAGCGCAGGTCGTCGTCGGCCGGGTACCGGGCGCTCGCCGACCTGAGGTCGGAGACCATGGCGGCCTCGAAGCTGGCCTCCTGCTCGGGCGTGTGGCCGATACGAGTGGGCCGACCGGCGAAATGGGACCAGACGACGTTGCGCTCGCGTCCGCGCCGCTCGGACGGGTCCCCCACGAGCGCGGCCCACAGCGGGTTCCAGGTGATCAGGTTCCAGCCCGCGTCGCAGACGCTGACGGGCGTGCCCTGCAACTGGTCGAGCAGCCGCGGCACACCCGGCGGGATGTACGCCGAGATCTGCCCGGTGGAGGGCACCGGCTGGCCGGCGAGCAGGTACAGGTGCTCGCGCTCCGACTCCGACAGCCGCAGCGCGCGGGTCAGGGCGCCGAGGATCTGGACCGACGGCGTCGTCGCCCGGCCCTGCTCGAGGCGGACGATGTAGTCGACCGAGATGCCCGCGAGCAGCGCCAGCTCCTCGCGCCGAAGGCCGACCGCCCGACGAGGTCCCCCCGCCGGCAGCCCGACGGCGACCGGGGTGACCCGGTCCCGCCAGCGGTGCAGGCGACGCCCAGCTCGCCGGGTCCGGTTCCGCGCGGATCGCCGGGTCCGGCCGCGCGCGGGTCGCCGGGGTCGGTTGCGCGCGGATCGTCGGGGTCGGTTGCGCGCGGATCGTCGCTCATCGAGTCGGTGTTCCTGGCGATCCGGCGATTTCGACCCGTCCGAGCCTGGTACTGCTGGTCCCTCGGCTGACCCGGGCCCTTCCTGCGCCCGGCCGCGCCGACGACGCTGGGCGCATGACAACAACACTGATCACCGGAGCAAACAAGGGGCTCGGCCTGCAGACCGTCCGTCAGCTGATCGCGGCGGGGCACACCGTTTACCTCGGAGCGCGCGACGCCGAGCGCGGGCAGCGGGCGGCCGACGAGGTCGGAGCCCGGCTGCTGCTGATCGACGTCACCGACGACGACTCCGACGCCGCGGCTGCGGCGACGGTCCGCGACCAGGTCGGACACCTGGATGTGGTCAACAACGCCGGCATCATCGGGGGAACCTCGCCCGCCGACACGACCGGCCCGGACATCCAGCGAGTCTTCGACACCAACGTCTTCGGCGTCGTGCGGGTCATGCACGCCTTCCTGCCGCTGCTCGAGGCCGCCGACACGCCCGTCGTCGTGAACGTCAGCAGCGGTCTGGGCTCGATGGCCGTCACTACCGACCCCGCGCGGTTCGAGTCGACGATCCGCTCGCTGGACTACAACTCGTCCAAGTCCGCCGTGAACATGCTCACCTCGCAGTACGCCAAGGCGTTCCCGGCGATCAAGGTCAACGCGGTCGACCCCGGCTACACCGCGACCGACCTCAACGGGCACAGCGGTCACCAGACGATCGAGCAGGGCGCCGAGATCATCGTGCGGATGGCCCAGATCGGCGCCGACGGCCCGACCGGCGGCTACTTCGACTCGGCCGGAACCGTCGCCTGGTAACCCTTCGACCGCAGACTGCGCACATCGCCGTCTTCTGCGCACATCCGATGTGCGCAGGGGACGGCGATGTGCGCAGTCTGCGTGGGCCGTGGGCCGTGGGCCGTGGGCCGTGGGAGGGCGGGCGGTGGGTACGGTCGTCGGGTGGCAGATCAGGGGGTCGACGCGGTTGTGGTGGGGTCGGGGCCGAACGGGTTGGCGGCGGCGGTCACGCTGGCCCGGGCTGGGCTCGAGGTGCTCGTGCTCGAGGCGAACGACACGGTCGGGGGCGGCGCACGGACCCTCGACCTGGGCCTCGCCGACGGGATCTTGCACGACGTGTGCTCGGCGGTGCATCCGCTCGCCTGGGCCTCGCCGTTCTTCCGCGAGCTGGGGCTGGCCGAGCGGGTCGAGCTTGTCGTCCCGGAGGTCTCCTACGCCCAGCCGCTCGACGGCGGCCGGGCCGGCCTCGCCTTTCGCGACCTGTCGCGCACCGTGGAGTCGCTCGGCGTCGACGGCCCCGCGTGGCGTGGGCTGTTCGCGCCGCTGGTGGACCGGTGGCCCGACCTGGTCGCCCTCACCCTCAGCGACAAGCGGCACCTGCCGGCGGGCCTGCTGCCGGGCGGGGTGCCCACCGCGGTGCGGCTCGCGCTCGCGGTGCTCGAGCAGGGCACGCGCAGGTGGCAGGGCAGCTTTCGCTCCGAGGTGGGGTCGGCGCTGCTGACCGGCGTCGCCGCGCACGCCAGCACTCCCCTGCCGTCCCTGGCCGGGGCGGGCACCGCGCTGCTGCTCGGGACCCTGGCCCATGCCGACGGCGGCTGGCCCCTGCCCCGCGGCGGCTCCCAATCGATCATCGACGCGCTGCGCGACGAGCTGGCGGCGCACGGCGGACGCGTGGTGACCGGTCACCGGGTCCGCACGCCCGGGGACCTGCCCCGCGCGACCGCGTACTTGTTCGACACGACCCCGCGGACGTTCCTGGACGTGTTCGGCGCCCGGGTCCCGTCCGGGGCCGCGCGGGCCCTTGCGGGGTTCCGGTACGGGAACGGGGCGGCGAAGGTCGACTTCGTGCTGGGCGGCCCGGTCCCGTGGGCGAACGCCGACGTCGGGCGGGCCGGGACGGTGCATGTGGGCGGCACGCGCGTGCAGATGGCGACGGCGGAGGCGTCCGTGGCGGCGGGCCGGCACGCCGAGCGGCCGATGGTGCTGGCAAGCGACCCGGCCGTGCACGACCCGGGCCGGATCGCCGGCGGGCTCCGGCCGCTGTGGACCTACGCGCACGTCCCCGCCGGGTCCGACGTCGACGTGACGGACGCCGTCGTCGCGCAGGTCGAACGGTTCGCGCCCGGCTTCCGGGATGTCGTCGTCGCCTCGCGGTGCGTCCCGGCGGCGCAGCTGAGCAGCCACAACGCCAACTACATCGGCGGCGACATCGGTGCCGGCGCGATCACCCCCTGGCAGATGGTCGCCCGCCCGACACCATGGATGAACCCGTACGCGACAGGCGTCGACGGCGTCTACCTCTGCTCGGCGTCCACCCCGCCCGGCCCCGGCGTGCACGGCCTCAGCGGCTGGTACGCAGCCAGGCACGTGCTACGCAAGAAGTTCGGGTCAAGCGGATAGAAGTCGACTCCCGGTGCGCAACGAACGACCGGTGGGGTGCGAGAGGGTCTGCCTGTTCGCCAGACCCAGACCCCTAGGTGTTTGGAACGACTCGCTAGGGTGAACCACCCGTGATTTGGAACGTCGGGCACCTCGGAACCCCCCACCTTTTGGCACGTCTCTGGGTAGGTTCCCACCTATGAGGGATGACGAGATCCGCCGGACGCTGGCCGTGGCCAACCCCTGGTGGGCCAGCGCAGCCGCCGGGACGGACCCGACGGCTTGGACCTCCACGCACCGACTGCTGCGAGAGCGTGCCGCCACCGACCTTGGCTACCGTGCCACGATTCTCGATGATGTGGCCGCTCAAGCGCCCGACGGACGGCTGATTGTGCTCACCGGACCGCGTCGAATCGGGAAGTCGGTGGCGCTCATTGACAGCGGACACGAGAAACTTCCCGGAGGCGGCCAAATAGTTGCCCGGTGGCGGACATGAAAGTTGCCCGCTGGCGGTCATGAGATCTGCCCGACACGACGTTCGTTGCCTCGCCGCTTGCGGCGGTTGAGGCCCCTCCT
>NZ_DATCNW010000289.1:0-5982 GCF_036565025.1 Pengzhenrongella sp. | reverse complement strand
CGCGCCCGGAGCGCGGCGATCTCGGCGTCCAGCGCCCCCGGGTCCTCGATCACGGCGAGCGCGAGCGGGATGCCGATCTGCGGTGCCGCGAGCCCGACGCCCGGCGCGTCGTGCATGGTCCGCCGCATCAGCTCGATGAGCGCGCGGAACGTCTCGGGTTCGAGCTGCCCGCGGTAGCGCGCCGCACGGGCCCGCAGCACCGGGTGCCCGGCCTGCACGATGGGTGCGGGATCCGGACCGGCGAGGAGCTCTTCGACGTGCTCCTGGAGGCTGGTCACAGCGCCAGGCGCACGCGAACAACACCGGCGAGCGACTCCGCGATGCGCTCGGCGTGCTCCACGCTCGCGGCCTCGACCATGACCCGCACGAGCGGTTCGGTGCCCGACGAGCGCAGCAGCACCCGCCCCGTCTCACCGAGCTCGGCCTCGGCGACCGCCACCGCCTCGAGCAGCCCCTCGTCACTCGCCGAGCGGGCCCGGTCGACGTTCTTCACGTTGACGAGCACCTGCGGGAGGCGGTCGACGATGCTCGCGAGCTCGGCAAGCTTCTGACCGGTCGACGCGACGCGCGCGGCGACGTGCAGCGCGGTCAGAATGCCGTCGCCCGTGGTGGAGTGCGCGCCCATGATGACGTGGCCCGAGTTCTCCCCGCCGAGCGAGTACCCCCCGCCTCGCATCTCCTCGAGCACGTACCGGTCGCCGACGCCGGCCTCGATCATCGTGATCCCGGCGGCCTTCATCGCCAGCTTCAGCCCGAGGTTGCTCATCACGGTCGCGACGAGCGTGTCGTGGGCGAGCGTCCCGGCCTCCTTCATCGCGACGGCAAGCAGCCCCATGATCTGGTCACCGTCCACCATCGCACCGGTGTGGTCGACCGCGAGGCAGCGGTCGGCGTCGCCGTCGAACGCCACCCCCAGGTCGGCGCCCGAGGCGACGACGACGGCCTGGAGCTGCTCGGGGTGCGTCGAACCGCACTTCTCGTTGATGTTGCGACCGTCGGGCGAGGCGTTGATGACCACGACGTCGGCGCCCGCGGCGCGCAGCGCGGCCGGTCCGGCATCGCTCGCGGCACCGTTGGCGCAGTCGACGGCGATCCGCAGCCCCTCCAGGCTCGTGGAGATCGTGCCGACGAGGTGCTCGACGTACTCCGCACCCGCGTGCCCGGTGTCCATCGTGATCCGGCCGACGCCGGCCCCGGTCGGGCGGTCCCAGGGCTCGTTGAGCCGCGCCTCGATCGCGTCCTCGACGGCGTCGTCGAGCTTGACCCCACCGAGCGTGAAGAACTTGATGCCGTTGTCGGGCATCGGGTTGTGCGAGGCAGAGAGCACGACGCCGAGGTCGGCACCGAGCTTGCCGGTCAGGTACGCGACGGCGGGGGTGGGCAGCACCCCGACGTTCAGGACGTCGACCCCGGCGCTCGCCAGGCCGGCCGCGGTGGCCGCGGACAGGAACTCGCCGGAGGCACGGGTGTCGCGGCCGATGACGGCCCGCGGCCGGCGCTCGCGGACCGCGCTGGTCGAGACGAGCACGTGGGCCGCGGCGACCGCGAGGTCGAGCGCGAGCTCGGCCGTCACGTCCCGGTTGGCAAGGCCTCGTACCCCGTCGGTACCGAACAGCTGTCCCATCAGATATCCCTCTCGTCCTGCCACGACTCTGCCACGCACCCTCGCGCGTGCCCATGCGACCTCAAAGACCAATGGCCCCGATGGGGTGTCCATCGGGGCCATCGAACAGCGCGGAACGGATCAGCGCTTGGAGTACTGCGGGGCCTTGCGTGCCTTCTTGAGACCGGCCTTCTTGCGCTCCACGACGCGAGCGTCGCGGGTGAGGAAGCCGGCCTTCTTCAGGGCCGCACGGTTGTGCTCCTCGTCGATCAGGTTCAGCGCGCGCGAGATGGCGAGGCGCAGCGCGCCCGCCTGGCCCGAGACGCCGCCACCAGTGATCTTGGCGACCATGTCGAAGCGGCCCTCGACGTCGACCAGCTTCAGCGGGGAGTTCACCAGCTGCTGGTGCACCTTGTTCGGGAAGTACTCCTCCAGGGTGCGGCCGTTGACCTTCCACGTGCCGGTGCCGGGCACCAGTCGCACGCGAGCGATCGCCTCCTTGCGACGGCCGAGGGCCGCGCCGGGAGCGGTCAGGCTCTGGCCACGGCCGGCAGGGGCCGTCGTCTCAGAGGTGTAGGTGGTGGGCGCTTCGTCGCCCTCAACGTCGATGTCGACGGTGGTCTCGGCCACTGGTGGTGTCCTCGCGTTCTGTGTTGTGAACTACTCGCCGCAGGCCTGCGGCCTACTGCGAAACCTGGGTGATGTTGAACGGCGTCGGCTGCTGGGCACCGTGGGGGTGCACCGAGCCGGTGTAGACCTTGAGCTTGGTGATCTGGCCGGCGGCGAGCGAGTTCTTGGGGAGCATGCCGCGGACGGCCTTCTCCACAGCGCGCTCGGGACGCTTCGCGAGCAGCTCGCCATAGGTGGTCGAGGTCAGACCGCCCGGGAAGCCAGAGTGCCGGTAGGCAATCTTGCCTTCCCGCTTGTTGCCCGTCAGGGCGACCTTGTCGGCATTGATGACGATGACGAAGTCACCGTTGTCAATGTGAGGAGCGAATGTGGCCTTGTGCTTGCCGCGCAGCAACGTGGCCACGTGGGTAGCCAGACGGCCGAGGACGACATCGGTTGCGTCGATGACGTACCAGACTCGCTCGACGTCTCCGGGCTTCGGGGTGTACGTGCGCACGGTCGTAGCCTTCGTTTCGATAGCTGAATGTGTTCACTTCCGACGCGACCGCCTAGGGCGGTCGGACAAGAAGTGCTCGGTGAGCGCATCACCCGCGTGCAGCCCGGAATGTCAACACCGGCCCGCTGGGGACGCACAACGACACATCAGAGTAGCCGCAGCCCCGCGAAGGGTCAAAACGTGCTCAGCGGGCGCGGTTCACGCGGCCCGAGTCCCACACCGGCTCGGGCGTCTCGACGACCTCGCCGTCGGCTCCGAAGACCAGGAAACGGTCGAATCCGCGCGCGAACCAGCGGTCGTGCGTGACGGCCACGACCGTGCCCTCGAACGCCGCCAGGCCCACCTCGAGCGCCTCCGCGGAGTGCAGGTCGAGGTTGTCGGTCGGCTCGTCGAGCAGCAGCAGGGTGGCCCCGGACAGCTCGAGGAGCAGGATCTGGAACCGGGCCTGCTGGCCGCCGGAGAGCGTCTGGTAGGACTGCTCGGCGGCCGCGACGAGCTCGTAGCGGTCCAGCGCCTTGCTCGCCGGCTCGCGGCCCATGCCAGAGCGGTGCGCATCGCCCCGGTGCAGGATCTCCAGCAGCGTGCGCCCGACCAGCTCGGGGTGCGCGTGGTTCTGCGCGAACCAGCCGGGACGCACCCGCGAGCCGAGTACGACCTTGCCGTTGTGCTCGACGGCGACGATCTCGGCGTCGTCGACCGGCGCGTGCTCGGGGTCCGGGTCGGACCCGCCCGCGGCCAGCAGCCGCAGGAAGTGGGACTTGCCCGAGCCGTTCGACCCGAGCACCGCGATGCGCTCTCCGAACCACACCTCGAGCTCGAACGGCTTCATCAGCCCGGTCAGCTCGAGGCTCGTGGCGACGACGGCGCGCTTGGCCGTACGGCCCCCGCGCAGGCGCACCAGGACCCGCTGCTCGGGCGCCATCACCTGCGGCGGGCCGGCCTCCTCGAACTTGCGCAACCGGGTCTGGGCCGCGGAGTACCGCGAGGCGAGCCCGTCGTTGAACGTCGCCTTGGTCTTCAGAGTCAGCACCAGGTCCTTGAGCTTCGCGTGCTCCTCGTCCCACCGCCGAAGGTGCTCGTCGAGCCGCGAGCGCCGGTCCTCGCGGGCCTGCGGGTAGGTCCCGAAGCGGCCGGGGTGCACCCAGATCGTCGACCCGGCAGACATGGGCTCGACGCTCGCGATCGCCGTCGCCGTCTGGGCGAGCAGCTCACGGTCGTGGCTCACGTACAGCACGGTCTTGGGCGACGCGGCGAGCTGAGCCTCGAGCCAGCGCTTGGTCGGCACGTCGAGGTAGTTGTCCGGCTCGTCGAGCAGGAGCACCTCCTCGGGCCCGCGCAGCAGCGCCTCGAGGACCAGCCGCTTCTGCTCGCCGCCGGACAGCGTGCGCACCTCGCGCCACTGCGCCGTCTCGAACGGGATCGACAGCACGGCGTCGGTCACCTTGTCCCAGCCGGTCTCGGCCTCGTAGCCGCCGACGTCGGCCCAGTCGATGAGGGCGGTCGCGTACCGCATCTGCGCGGGCTCGTCGTCGACGGTCATGATGCCCAGCTCGGCGCCCGCAAGCTCGACGGCGGCGTCCCGCACCGCTGCCGGGGCGAGGGAGGCGAGCAGCTCGCGGATCGAGCGCTCGTCGTCGATGCGGCCCACGAACTGGCGCATCACGGCGAGCCCGCCGCTGCGCACGACGGTGCCGGCGTGCGGCTCGAGGTCGCCCGCGACGATCCGCAGCAGCGTCGTCTTGCCCGCGCCGTTCGGGCCGACCAGGGCGACCTTCGCGCCGTCGCCGACGCGCAGGTCGACCGCGTCCAGCAGCGGCCGCCCGTCGGGAAGGAAGTAGCTGACCCCGGTGATGTCGACGTGTCCCACCCCGCAAGTGTGCGGCGCGCGGACGGCGGTCCTTGCATCTTTTGCCTCTGGCGCACGCCGGGCTCCGGTGTGATGGTGGTGGCATGAGCAGAGACACCAGTGGCACCAGCGCCGATCCGGAGACCGGGTCCGAGGGCGATTCCGACCAGCTTCCGCTCGAGGACACGCTGCTCGAGCGTGGCGTCGGTGACCTGTTGGACGAGGGGTACTCCCCGCCGGAACGTCCGCGGAGCAACCACTTCGGCGAGACCGCGTGGGAGGAAGCGCGCGGCGAGACCCTCGACCAGCGGCTGAGCGAGGAGGAGCCCGAATCCTGGGAGGCACCCGAGCGCGGCAAGCGTCAGCCCGACCGCGCGGGCCGCCTGGTCGAGGACGACAACGCCCTGGAAGGCCACCGCCGGAACGACACCTTCGCCGACGACGTCGGCGTGGCCGGCGGCGCCGCGACCGCCGAAGAAGCCGCCATGCACATCATCACGGACCGCCGCCGCTAAACCCCTGCGGGACGCGGTGGTTGCGGGTCAGGTGGGCCCGGGCGGCCAGCTCGGCGTCGTCGGGGTAGGTGACCTGTTCCAGCGTGAGGCCTACCGGGGAGGCGACGCCGGCGGCCGGTTCTCGCAGGCCTGCGGCGAGCACCGCGGCCGGCCAGGCCCGGGGGCGGCGGCCCTCGCCGACCGCGAGCGAGGCGCCGACGAGCGCGCGGACCATGTTGTGGCAGAACGCGTCGGCCTGGACCGTCGCGAGGACGAGACCGGCGTCGGCCCCAGAGGTCGGGCGCTCCCAGTCGAAGATCTCCAGCGTGCGAATCGTGGTCGCCCCCTCGCGCGGCTTGCTGAATGCCGCGAAGTCGTGCTGCCCGACGAGCGGGCGGGCGGCGTCGTGCATCGCGGCGACGTCGAGCGGGCGGCGATGCCAGAGCACGAACATTCGGCGCAGCGGGTCGCGCAGCGTCGGGTCGTCCGCGATCCGGTAGGCGTAGCGGCGCCGCAGCGGAGAGAACCGGGCGTCGAACCCGGGCGGCGCGAGTTCGGCGGTGTGCACGACGACGTCCCGCGGCAGCAGTCCGCCGAGGCGCGCGACGAGCGCCTCCCCCGCGGTCCGGCGCGACAGCCCGCTCAGGGCACCCCAGGCGGCCTCCTCGACGTCGACATGGGCGACCTGGCCGCGCGCATGCACGCCCGCGTCGGTGCGACCCGCAACGGTCACCCTGGGCGCCGCACTCGCGCGCAGGACGACGGTGAGCGCTTCGCGGAGCAGGCCCTCCACGGTGCGCAGCCCCGGCTGGCGGGCCCACCCCGCGAAGTCCGTGCCGTCGTAGGAGAAGTCGAGACGGATGCGCAGCACCCACCCAACCTAATCGCCCCCACCGCCGCCGACCCCCAACGT
>NZ_DATCNW010000288.1:0-17750 GCF_036565025.1 Pengzhenrongella sp. | reverse complement strand
GCGGGCGCGCAAAAGGTGCGGGCGCGCAAGAGGGCGGGCGCGCAAGAGGGCGGGCGTGCACACGGCGCAACTCGCCGTGCACACGCCCGCCCAGGTCACACGGGGTCAGACTGGATGGATCAGGTCTGTCCCAGCTCCGCGCCACTACTCGCGGAGCTCGGACAGACGGTCATTCACTGGTCGGCGGGGACCAGGTAGATCGCGCCGAGCGGCGGCACTCGCAGGCGCACGGAGTGCTGCCGGCCGCCCCATGGGACCGGCTCCGCGTGCACGAGACCGAGGTTGCCGACACCCGAGCCGCCGTAGATCTCGGCGTCCGTGTTGAGGATCTCCTTCCACGCCCCACCCTGGGGGAGCGCCAGCCGGTACTCCTCGTGCGGGATCCCGGCGAAGTTCACCACAACCGCGACGACGCCGCCGTGGTTGTCCCGACGCAGGTACGAGAGCACGTTGTGGTCCGCGTCGTTGGAGTCGATCCACTCGAAGCCGGCCGGCTCGAAGTCCCGGGCCCACAGGGCCGGCGTCGCCTTGTAGATCTTGTTCAGGTCGATCAGCGCGCGCTGCACCCCGGCGTGGTCGGCGTACTGGAGCTCGTACCAGTCCAGGCCGTGCTCCTCCGCCCACTCGTTCTGGTGCGCGAACTCCTGGCCCATGAAGAGCAGCTGCTTGCCCGGGTGGGACCACTGGTAGGCGAGGAGCGAGCGCACACCGGCGAACTGCTGCCAGCGGTCACCGGGCATCTTCGCGACCAGGGAGCCCTTGCCGTGCACGACCTCGTCGTGGCTGATCGGCAGCACGAAGTTCTCCGAGAACGCGTACACCAGCGAGAACGTCGCCTCGTCGTGGTGGTAGCGACGGTTGATGGGCGACTCCGCCATGTAGCGCAGCGTGTCGTTCATCCAGCCCATGTTCCACTTCAGGCCGAAACCGAGGCCGCCGACGTCGGTGGGCGCGGTCACGCCCTGCCACGCGGTGGACTCCTCGGCGATCATCATGACGCCGGGCGTGCGCCGGTAGGCCGTCGCGTTGGTCTCCTGCAGGAAGGAGATCGCCTCGAGGTTCTCCCGGCCGCCGTGGATGTTCGGGTGCCACTCGCCACCCTCGCGCGAGTAGTCCAGGTACAGCATCGAGGCGACCGCGTCGACGCGGAGCCCGTCGATGTGGAACTCCTCGAGCCAGTACGTCGCGTTGGCCACCAGGAAGTTGCGGACCTCGCGACGTCCGAAGTTGAACGCGTAGGTGCCCCAGTCCGGCTGCTCGCCGCGGGTCGGGTCCGGGTGCTCGTACAGCGCCGTGCCGTCGAACCGCCCGAGCGCCCACTCGTCCTTCGGGAAGTGCGCCGGGACCCAGTCGAGGAGCACCCCGATGCCCGCCTTGTGCAGCGACTCCACGAGGAAGCGGAAGTCGTCGGGGTGGCCGAACCGGGAGGTCGGCGCGAAGTAGGACGTCACCTGGTAGCCCCACGACGGCCCGTACGGGTGCTCGGCGACCGGCATCAGCTCGATGTGCGTGAAGCCCATCGCGACGACGTAGTCGGTGAGCTCGGTGGCGAGCTCCTTGTACCCCAGTCCCGGCTTCCAGGATCCGAGGTGGACCTCGTAGATGCTCATCGGGCCGTTGTGCGGGTCGCGCGAGGCGCGATCGGTCAGCCAGGCGGCGTCGTCCCAGGTGTGGGTGGAGTCGATGACGACCGAGCCGGTGGCCGGGGGCACCTCGGCGCCCTTCGCGACCGGGTCGGCCTTCTGCCGCCAGTAGCCGTCGTGGGCGACGATCTCGAACTTGTACGTCGCCCCGGGCAGGACGTCGGGCACGAAGAGCTCCCAGACCCCGCTCGAACCGAGCACCCGCATCGGGTGGGTGACGCCCTGCCAGTGGTTGAAGTCGCCGACCAGGTGCACCGCGCGGGCGTTGGGGGCCCAGACGGCGAACGCCGTGCCGCGCACCTCGCCCAGCACGCTCGGGTAGCTCTTCACGTTGGCGCCGAGGACCTTCCAGATCTCCTCGTGGCGTCCCTCGCCGATCAGGTGCAGGTCCAGCTCGCCGATGCTCGGCAGGAACCGGTACGGGTCGTCCACGAGGCTCGTGTTGTCCCCGTAGGTCACGCGCAAGCGGTAGTCCGGCACGACCTTGGTCGGCAGGGTCGCGGCCCACACGCCGTCCTGCACGTGCTCGGCCGACCACTCGCCGTCGGGCGTGACCACGACGACGGAGTCTGCCAGCGGGCGAAACGCCCGGACGATGACCGACGCGCCCTCGACGTGCGGCCCGAGGACGGTGTGCGGGTCACCGTGGTTCCCGGCCGCGAGTCGGGACAGCTCGGGAGAGACCAGCGGAACCGGTGCCACCGCAGCCGCCGCCACCGGCTTGGCCGCCTTACGCGTGGCTACCTTGGGCGTCGCCACCTTAGGCGTCGCCACCTTAGGAGTGGACGCTGCCTTGCGCGTGGCTGCCTTAGGCGTCACCGCCACAGGCGTGGCCGCCTCAGCAGTGGCGTCTTCAGGAGCTGTTGCCTTCGGTGGTTTGGCGGGAGTCGTCCGCTTGCGTTGCATGACGCCTACCTTTCCATGCCCGACGCCGTCGTCGGGGCATTGCGGATTATCAGGTTTGTGGCGGACCCAACAGGCGCTCGAGCGCACGGGCCGGGATGTGTGCCCAGTGCGGTCGGTTGCGGGCCTCGTAGACGGCCTCGTAGAGCGCCTTGTCGAGCTCCAGGACGCGCAACAGCTCCGGGTCCGGTACGCCGTCGGACGCGGCGGCATACCCCTCCAGCAGGCCCGCTCGGGCCGCGGTGGCCCACTCGACGGGCGCGCCGCTGACGGCCACCGCGTAGTCGAACGACCGGAGCACGCCCGCGACGTCGCGCAGGGCGAGGTCGGGGCGGGTGCGGTCGTCGACGGAGCTCAGAGGTTCACCCTCGAAGTCCGTGATGAACCACTCCCCGTGCGCGCGCAGCGCCTGGCCCAGGTGCAGGTCGCCATGGACGCGCTGGCGCGGCGGCACCGAGGCGCGGCCGCCGAGGTGCTGCACGTGCTCCTCGACAGCCGCGGACCAGACCGCCAGGCCCGGCACGCTAGCGCACGCCCACCGGAAGCGTCCGGCGAGTGCCGCGGCGAGCTCACCCGCGGCGTCGTCGTCGCCGCGTTCGACCGGCAGTGCCGACACCAGGGCGCGATGCATCCCGGCGATGACGGCGCCGAGGTCGCGGGCGAGGTCGGCGAACGACTCGCCGCGGCCGGCCATCTGGCAGGCGAGCTCGAAACCGTCCGAGGCCTCGGGGATGAACTCGCTCAGCACGGCGAGGTGTCCCATGACCTTGTGCCCGTCCGCGGACCAGTTGCCCTCGAGCCAGCCGAGCGGGCGCGGGACGTGCCACCATCCGTTCGCGGCCAGGCGGCGCGGCACCTCGACGTCGGGGTTCTCGCCCGGGGTCAGCGGCCGGAAGATCTTCAGGATCGCGCCGCCGCCCTCGCCCGGCAGGATCACAGACGTGTTGGACTGCTCGCCGCTGATCACCCGCGGATGGTCCGGGTCGACATCCAGAGCCGGCGCCGCGCCGATTGTGGTGGCCGCACCGAGCCAGGCGCGCAGGAAGGCGGGGTCACCCGCGCCGTCGCGCACCTGGACCCCACCGCTGAGCGTGCCGATCCAGCCGGCCCCCGGCATGCCCGTCTCGCCGGCCCGGTCCCGGTGCAGCGCGAGCGGCACCTGGAGCACCACGTCGACCGTGGCCGACGTCGTGCGCAGCAGCAGGATCCGGATCTCGGCCTCGCCCTTGGGGTCGACCAGGGTGAGCGCACCCGCCGGCGCGATCTCCGCGGCGCTGCCTTTGGCCGGGAACCAGCGCTGGACCGGCAGCCACGCGCGCACGACGTCGAGCAGCTCGGCGTCGCTCACGGGGCGGGGCAGGTTGGGGCTCATCGCGAGATCGTCAGCCAGTAGAACTCACGCGAACCCAGGGTGACCATCACGTGGCCCTCGGCATCGACCGGCGGGAACATCGAGCCGCCGAACACGTCGGTGAGCCTGGCGCCGGCCCAGCTTGGCAGCGAGAGGGTCGCTGCGCGGGCGGTCGAGGCGAGGTTCGCGATGCAGAGCAACGACTCGTCGGGGGTGCTGCGCGTGAAGGCGAGCACCGACTGGTTGTCGCCCTTGACGGCCGTGAAGTCACCCGAGCCGAGCGCGGGGTGCTGGCGACGCACCGAGAGCATGCCGTGCACCCAGTGCAGCAGCGACGCCGGCTGGGCGAGCTGCACCTCGACGTTCGTGCCGGTGTAGTTGTGCACGAGCGACTGGATCACGGGCAGGTAGAGCTTGCCGGAGTCGGCGGTGGAGAACCCCGCGTTGCGGTCCGGCGTCCACTGCATCGGCGTGCGGACCGAGTCGCGGTCGTTCAGCCAGATGTTGTCGCCCATCCCGATCTCGTCGCCGTAGTACAGGCACGGGCTGCCGGGCAGCGAGAGCAGCAACGCGTGTGCGAGCTCGGTCTCCTTGCGCGAGTTGTCCAGCAACGGCGCCAACCGGCGGCGGATCCCGATGTTCGCCCGCATCCGGGGGTCCGGCGCGAACCACCCGTACATCGACGCGCGTTCCTCGGTCGAGACCATCTCGAGGGTCATCTCGTCGTGGTTGCGCAGGAAGGTGCTCCACTGCGCGCCCTTCGGGATGTCCGGGGTGTCGGCGAGGATGTCGGTGATGTGGTTGGCGCGCTGGTCCTTCATCGCGTAGAAGATCCGCGGCATGACCGGGAAGTGGAAGCACATGTGACACTCCGGCTCCTCCTCGGTGCCGAAGTACCCGACCACGTCCTCGGGCCACTGGTTCGCCTCGGCGAGGATGATCCGGCCCGGGAACTCCGTGTCGATGACCTTGCGCAGGTCCCGCAGGAAGGCGTGCGTCTCGGGCAGGTTCTCGCAGTTGGTGCCCTCCGCCTCGAACAGGTAGGGCACGGCGTCGAGCCGGAAGCCGTCGACGCCGAGCCGCAGCCAGAACCGCGCGACGTCGGTCATCGCCTCGACCACGTTCGGGTTCTCGAAGTTCAGGTCGGGCTGGTGGCTGAAGAAGCGATGCCAGAAGTACTGGCGCCGGACCGGGTCGAACGTCCAGTTGGACGTCTCGGTGTCGACGAAGATGATCCGGGCGTCGCCGTAGCGCGTGTTGTCGTCGCTCCACACGAAGAAGTCGCCGTACGGGCCCTCCGGGTCCGAGCGCGAGGCCTGGAACCACGGGTGCACGTCACTGGTGTGGTTCATGACGAGGTCGACGATCAGGCGCATGCCGCGCGCGTGGGCCTCGGTGATGAGCTCGGCGAAGTCGGCCATCGAGCCGTACTGAGCCGCGATCGCGGTGTAGTCGGAGATGTCGTACCCGCCGTCGCGCAGCGGCGACGGGTAGAACGGCGGCAGCCACAGACAGTCGACGCCGAGCCACTGCAGGTAGTCGAGCCGCTGGATGAGCCCGCGCAGGTCCCCGCTGCCGGCCCCCGAGGAGTCCGAGAAAGCTCGGATCATCACCTCGTAGAAGACGGCGGTCTTGTACCAGTCAGGGTCGTCCGAGAGCCCGGTGGGGGCGAGCGAGGGGACCGGTGGCTGCCGGCGAGCGGGGAGTGCGCCGAGGGCGAGCTGCCCGGTCGACGGCGCTCCGCTGGAGCCGGGCAGGGTCACGGGTTCCTCACGTGGATCAGGTGGGCGACCTGCACCTGCGGGTCGAGTCGGACAAAAGCCTCGCTACCCCAAGCGAAGGCAGCCCCCGACAGTTCGTCGTGCGCGGCGAACAGGGTGCCCGCACCGGACGGGTTGAGGCCCAGCGCCTCCAGGTCGAGATGCACGAGGCCCTGGCGCGTGTTCTGCGGATCGAGGTTGACGATCACCAGAACCGTGTCGGCCTGCCCGGTCGGGGAGTGCTCGGCGGCGACGTGCCGCGAGAAGGCCACCAGCGCGTCGTCGGTCGTGGGGTGCACCGTCAGGTCGCGTAGCTGCTGGAGCGCGGGGTGCGCGCGGCGCAGCTCGTTCAGGCGGGTGAGCAGCGTCCGGATCCCGGTGGTGTCCGGGCGGTTCCAGTTGCGCGGTTTGAACTCGTACTTCTCGTTGTCGATCTGTTCCTCGACGCCCGGCCGGGGGACGTCCTCCACGAGCTCGTAGCCCGTGTAGATGCCCCAGGTCGGCGCACCGGTCGCGGCGAGCACGGCGCGGGCCGCGAAGGCCGGCGTCCCGCCGGACGTCAGGTACGGCGGGAGGATGTCGTGCGTCGTCGGCCAGAAGCTCGGGCGCATGAAGGAGCCGGTCTCGCCGGCGACCTCGGAGAAGTACTCGGTGAGCTCCGCCTTCGTGTTCCGCCAGGTGAAGTACGTGTACGACTGGTGGAAGCCGATCTTCCCGAGCGTGAGCATCATCGGCGGGCGGGTGAACGCCTCGGCCAGGAAGATCACGTCGGGGTGGTCCTTGCGGACGTCGGCGAGCAACCACTCCCAGAACTCGAGCGGCTTGGTGTGCGGGTTGTCGACGCGGAACGCGGTCACCCCGTGGTCGATCCACACCTGCACCACCCGGCGCACCTCGGCGTAGATCCCGGCGGGGTCGTTGTCGAAGTTCACCGGGTAGATGTCCTGGTACTTCTTCGGCGGGTTCTCGGCGTAGGCGATCGAGCCGTCCGCGCGGGTCGTGAACCACTCCGGGTGCTCGGCGACCCACGGGTGGTCGGGCGAGCACTGCAGCGCGAGGTCGATCGCGACCTCGAGGCCGTTGGCGCGCGAGGTCGCCACGAAGTCGTCGAAGTCGTCGAACGTGCCCAGCTCGGGGTGGATCGCGTCGTGACCGCCGTCGGCCGAGCCGATCGCGTACGGCGAGCCCGGGTCGTCCGGTGCCGGGGTGAGGGAGTTGTTGCGGCCCTTGCGGAAGGTCGTCCCGATCGGGTGGATCGGGGTCAGATAGACGACGTCGAACCCCATCGCGGCGATCGCGGGCAGGCGCTGCGCCGCGGTCGCCAGGGTGCCCGATCGCCACTTGTACGTGACCGGGTCGAAGGTCGCGCCCTCGGAGCGCGGGAAGATCTCGTACCAGGCGCCGGCCAGCGCGAGCGGCCGGTCGACGATCAGCGGATACGTGCGCGAGGCGGTGACGAACTCGCGCAGCGGGTGCGTGGCGAGGGTGGCTCGGACCTCGTCCGAGAGCCCCGCGGCGAGGCGGGCCTCGGCCGGGCGGGCCGCGTCGCGCAGGGCGCGCACCGCATCGGTGAGGATCCGCTCAGCGGGCACCGGCAGGGCCCGGCCGGCCGTCGCGCGCTCCAGGACGATCGCGCCCTCGGCGAGCATCAGCTCGACGTCGACCCCGGCCGCGACCTTGATCGCGGCGTCGTGGCTCCACGTGCCGTACGGGTCGGACCAGCCCTCGACGCGGAATCCCCACGCACCGGGCGCATCGGGGACGAGCAGAGCCTCGTACCGGTCCAGACCGGGCGAGATGTCCACCATGCGGGCATCGCGGCGGTCGGTGCCGTCCGGGCCGACGAGGACCGCCGTCGCGGCGACCGCGTCGTGGCCTTCGCGGAACACCGTCGCGCGGATCGGCACAGCCTCGCCGACGACTGCTTTCGCAGGCCAGCGCCCTGCTTCGGTCACCGGACCGACGTCGATCACGGGGATGCGGCCGATGCCGTCGGGGCTCACTGGGGGGCGTAAGGGGCTTTCCACGTGTCGAACCTACCTAGCCGCGGGAGTGGATGCAGTCGGGCGTCGTCGCGCGGGTCGCTCACAGGCCCTGCTCGCGCTCGCGAGTGGGTAGTTTCCGGTTCGGTGCGCGAGCCCGCGATTGTGTGTCACACGCGCGCGCCTCGAGTTGTTAAGGTTCGCGACGTGAAAGCAATTCGTCGATTCACCGTTCGCACCTTCTTGCCGGTCGCGCTGCACGACCTGGACGAGCTCGCTCAGAACCTGCGCTGGTCGTGGCATGCGCCCACGCGCGATCTGTTCGAGTCGATCGACCCCGAGCTGTGGCACCGGGTCAAGGGCGACCCGGTCGCGCTGCTCGGCGCGCTGGGCCCGGAGAGCCTCGGGGCGCTCGCGGACGACGACCGCTTCGTCGCGCAGGTCAGCGCCGCGTCCGCCGAGCTGCACCGGTACCTGGTCGACCCGCGCTGGTACCAGGGGATGGCGGCCGACTTCCCGAGCCTGCCGACGGCGATCGCCTACTTCTCGCCCGAGTTCGGGATCACGTCCGTGCTGCCGCAGTACTCCGGCGGCCTCGGCATCCTCGCCGGGGACCACCTCAAGAGCGCGTCCGATCTCGGCGCCCCGATCACCGGCGTCGGCCTGCTGTACGGGGCCGGCTACTTCAAGCAGTCGCTCACGCGCGACGGCTGGCAGGTCGAGACCTACCCGGTGCTCGACCCCGACGGACTGCCGTTGCTGCTGGTCCGCGAGGCGGACGGCACCCCGGCCATCGTGTCGGTCGAGCTGCCGGGTGGGCGCACGCTCAACGCGCGCATCTGGACGGCGTCGGTCGGTCGGGTCCCGCTGCTGCTGCTCGACTCGAACGTGCCCGAGAACGACGACGCGGCCCGCAAGGTGACCGATCGGCTCTACGGCGGGGGCGGCGAGCACCGCCTGCAGCAGGAGCTGCTGCTCGGCGTCGGCGGCGTGCGCGCGCTTCGCCTGTGGTCGCGCCTGACCGGTGCGCCGGAGCCGGAGGTCTACCACACCAACGAGGGCCATGCCGGTTTCCTCGGGGTCGAGCGGATCCGCGAGCTCGTCACGACCGCCGGTCTCACGTTCGACGAGGCGCTCGAGGCTGTCCGCGCCGCGACGGTGTTCACGACGCACACCCCGGTGCCCGCGGGCATCGACCGCTTCGACGCGGAGCTGGTGGGCCGGTACTTCGGCGGCGAGAACGAGACCCCCGGGGTCCCGGTCGGCAAGGTCCTCGCGCTCGGCGCCGAGGACTACGACGGCGGCGACCCGACGCTGTTCAACATGGCGGTCATGGGCCTGCGGTTCGGCGGCCGTGCGAACGGCGTGTCGCTGCTGCACGGCGAGGTCTCGCGCGGCATGTTCAGCGCGCTCTGGCCCGGCTTCGACCGGTCCGAGGTCCCGATCCGCTCGGTGACCAACGGCGTGCACGCACCGACCTGGGTCGACCGTCGGTTCATCGACCTCGCCGCGTCGCGGTTCACGCCCGAGGACGCCGACTCCGGCACCGGCTGGCTGGACAAGAACCTGATCTCCGACGAGGAGCTCTGGGCGATGCGGCGCACGCTGCGTGCACAGCTCGTCACGAACGCGCGGTCGCGGCTGCGGGCGTCCTGGCGCCAGCGTGGCGCGAGCCCGGCGGAGCTCGGCTGGATCGACGACGTGCTCTCGCCCGACGTGCTGACGATCGGCTTCGCGCGTCGCGTGCCGACGTACAAGCGGCTCACGCTCATGCTGCGCGACCCCGACCGGCTGCGCGCCCTGCTGACCGATCCGGACAAGCCGATCCAGCTGATCATCGCCGGGAAGTCCCACCCGGCCGACGAGCAGGGCAAGCGCCTGATCCAGCAGCTCGTCCGCTTCACGGACTCCGCGGACGTCCGCAACCGGATCGTCTTCCTGCCGAACTACGACATCGCGATGGCGCAGTCGCTCTTCCCGGGCTGCGACGTCTGGCTGAACAACCCGCTGCGCCCGCTCGAGGCGTCGGGCACCTCGGGCATGAAGTCGGCGCTCAACGGCGGTCTCAACCTGTCGATCCTCGACGGCTGGTGGGACGAGTGGTTCGACGGCGAGAACGGGTGGGCGATCCCCACCGCCGACGGCGTCCAGGACCCCGACCGCCGCGACGAGCTCGAGGCATCGGCGCTGTACGACCTCATCGAGCACCAGGTCGCAGCCCGTTTCTACGACCGGGACTCGCGCGGGATGCCCGTGACGTGGCTCGGGATGATCCGGCACACGCTGGCGACCCTGGGCCCGAAGGTCCAGGCCACCCGCATGGTCGCCGACTACGTCCAGCGCATGTACGCGCCCGCGGCGGCCGCAGGTCGCCGGCTCGACGAGAAGAAGTTCGAGGGTGCGCGCACGCTGGCCGCCTGGAAGGCCAAGGTCCGTGCCGAGTGGTCGAACGTGCGGGTCGACCACGTCGAGTCCGGCGTCGGCGAGGTGCCGCAGGTCGGCAACGAGCTGCACGTGCGGGCGTACGTCTCGCTCGGCGCGCTGTCGCCGGAGGATGTGGACGTGCAGGTGGTGCACGGGCGCGTCACGGACACCGACGAGCTGGTGACGTTCCACTCGCACGCACTCAAGCACGAGGAGCAGCACGAGGGCGGGCGGCACTCCTTCGGGGGCGACGTGCTGCTCGAGTCGTCCGGCCCGTTCGGCTACACCGTGCGGATCGTGCCCAAGCACGCCGGGCTCGCCTCGGTCGCCGAGCTCGGCCTGGTAGCAAACGCAATCTCGACCTGATCGACCCGCGAGAGCCGTTTCACCCCTAACGTCCGAGCGTTGACGTCCTATAGGACGTTGGCGCTCGGACGTTGGCGGTTTCTCGGACCTTTGCGGGGTTCCAGGAGCTTGCGCTCAGCCCCGCTCAGCCCGCTCAGCCCCGCTCAGCCCCGCTCAGCCCCGCTCAGCTCAGTTCAGTTCAGCGGACGGTGGGCGGGCGGGCCAGGTAGACCCGCAGGGAGAGTGCCTCCAGGAAGGCCCCCTCGCCCGACGACGCGTGCAGCCCGCCACCGATCGCGGCGGCGGCCCGCTCGCCGGGCTCCTCCCACGTGCTGTCCCAGGCGAGCTCCCACACGCATGCTCGCTCGTCGGCGAGCGTGACGTTGACGGGGTCGAGCGCGCCGTTGATGACGACGAGCACCTCCGACAACGGGTCGCCCGGCGAGTCGCCGGGAACGCTGCGCAGCATCTGCAGCGTGCGTACCGCGGGGTCGTGCCACTGGTCGTGCCGCAGCGCCGAGCCGCCCGCGTCGAACCAGGCGAGGTCCGGGCGCCCGCTGTCGGACGGGTGCGCGCCACGGGAGAAGGTGCTCGGGCGCAGGGCGGGGTTCTCGCGGCGCAGCAGCAGGAGGTAGCGCGTCGTGGCGAGCAGGTTGGAGCGCCACTCGGACAGCTTCCAGCCCACCCAGGAGATCTCGTTGTCCTGGCAGTACGCGTTGTTGTTGCCGTGCTGCGTGCGCCCGAGCTCGTCGCCCGCGCAGAGCATGGGCGTCCCGGCCGAGAGCAGGAGCGTTCCCATCAGGTTGCGGATGGACCGCCGGCGCAGCGGCACGATCTCCCAGCCGGGTGAGCCTGCCTCGACCGGACCCTCGATCCCGTGGTTCCAGGACCTGTTGTCGTCGGTCCCGTCGCGGCCGTCCTCGCCGTTCGCCGCGTTGTGCTTGTAGCTGTAGGCGACCAGGTCGGCGAGCGTGAAACCGTCGTGCGCGGTGATGAAGTTCACCGACGCGCCCGGCCCGCGCATGAGCGGCGGGTCGCTGTGGCCGAAGAGGTCGACGGACCCGGCCAGGCGGGTCGCGAGCTCGGCGACGCCGTGGCCCGGCCGGCCGTGCGCGGCCTGCGCCGGGTCGGAGAGCCAGAACGTGCGGACCGCGTTGCGGTAGCGGTCGTTCCACTCGGACATCGGCGCCGGGAACGCTCCCGTGCGCCAGCCGCCGGGGCCGAGGTCCCACGGCTCCGCGATCAGCTTGAGCCCGAGCAGCGCCGGATCGGTCTGCAGCGCCACCAGGAAGGGGTGGTTGGCGTCGAACCCGCCGTCGCCGCGGCCGAGCGTCACGGCCAGGTCGAACCGGAACCCGTCGAGGCCGACCTCCTGCGCCCAGTACCGCAGCGAGTCCAGCGCGAGCTGGATGACCCGCGGGCGGCGGAAGTCGAGGGAGTTCCCGCAGCCCGTGACGTCGGCGAACCGGGCGGGGGACGCGCCGTCGTGCAGGTAGTAGACCGTGTTGTCCAGCCCGCGCCAGGAGACGTGCTGGCCGCCGTCGCCGCCCTCGCAGGTGTGGTTGTAGACGACGTCGAGCACGACCTCGATGCCGGCCTCGTGCAGGAGCTGGACGGCGCCCTTGATCTCGTGCAGCACGGCGCTCGCGCCCTCGGCGCGCGAGGCGGCGGTCGCGTAGGGCGCGTGCGGAGCGAAGAAGCCGAGGGTGTTGTAGCCCCAGTAGTTCGAGATCCCCTTGTCCACGAGGTGCGACTCGGTGGTGAAGGCCTGGATCGGGAGCAGTTCGAGCGTCGTGACACCCAGCGCGAGCAGGTGGGCGACCGTCGCCGGGTGCGCGAGCCCCGCGTACGTGCCGCGCAGCTCCTCGGGGACGCCGGGCAGAGTCTTCGTCAGCCCGCGGACGTGCGCCTCGTAGATGACCGTGTCGCGCCACGGGACCATCGGCCGCACGACCGGACCGCCGTGATAGCGGGTGTCGACCACCACGGAGTGCGGGACGTGGGCGAGCGAGTCGTGCCGGTCGGGGGGACCGTAGATGTCGCCGTCGCCGGTCTTGTCCACGATGTGGCCGTAGGTGTACGGGCCGTAGTCGAGCTCGCCCTCCAGGCCGCGCGCGTACGGGTCGACGAGCAGCTTCGCCGGGTTGTGCCGAAGACCCCGGGCGGGGTCCCAGGCGCCGTGGGTGCGGAACCCGTACGCCTGACCGGCCCGGACGCCGGGCACGTGCGCGTGCCAGACGCCGTACGTCGGTCCGGCCAGGGGCACCCGGCGCTCACGCCAGCCCGACGCGCTGGACGGGTCCCGGTCGAGCAGGCAGAACTCGACCCGCGTCACGTGCGAGGCCACGACCGCAACGTCCACGCCGTCGTCGCTGAGGTGGACTCCGAGCGGAGGGACGGGACGGACCGCAGGGGCCACTGTGGTGCGGTTCACGTCCATATTCTTCACCACGCCCCACGAAACGGTGGTAACAACCCCGGCAAACCACCCATTTGGCCTGGGTGAGATACCTCACTGATCCCGACCCGTGCGGACGGGTAGCCTTCCTGCGGTGCCCGGAACGGGCAACGAACGGGCCTGCCTGCGGCGGGCCGGTCCACAGCAGAAGGGAAACATCGCTTCCGATGAGAATCGTGGTGTGCGTGAAGCACGTGCCGGACATCCAGTCGGAGCGGAGTCTGGGAGCCGACGGCCGCGTCGTGCGCGACGGCGGCGACGGGACCCTCAACGAGCTGGACGAGAACGCCGTCGAGGCGGCGCTGACCCTGCTCGAGGCGAACAGCGGAGCCGGCGGGACCGATGAGGTCGTCGCGCTCACGGTCGGCCCGGACGACGCGGAGGACGCCGTGCGCCGCGCGTTGCAGATGGGCGTCGACACGGCGGTGCACGTGCTCGACGACGACATCGCGGGGTCCGACGTGTTCGGCACCGCCGCGGTGCTCGCCGCGGCGATCCGGCACCTATCCGGCGAGGACCCGTTCGACCTCGTGCTCACCGGCATGGCCGCGATCGACGGGATGACCGCGATGCTGCCCGCGGCGCTCGCGGCCGAGCTCGACCTGCGCCAGCTCACGCTCGCCGCCGAGGTCACCATCTCCGGCGGCGTCGTGCAGATCCGGCGCGAGCTGGACGCCGCGACGGAGGTGCTGAGCGCACCGCTACCCGCCCTGGTGAGCGTCACGGACCAGGCGAACGACCCGCGCTACCCGAACTTCAAGGGCATCATGGCCGCGCGCAAGAAGCCGGTCACGGTGCTCTCGCTCGCGGACCTCGTTGTCGATCCCGCGACGGTCGGCACGGCCGGCGCTCGCACGCAGGTGCTCGAGGCGGCGGCTCGCCCCGAGCGCACCAGCCGCGTGCTCGTGACGGACGACGGGACGGCCGGCGTTCAGCTCGCGGCCTACCTCGTCGAGAACAAGCTCGTCTGATCCCGCTACCTTCCAAGGAGTACCCGATGAGTTCCCCGCTGTCCGGCCCCGCGCTCGTGCTGCTCGACCACCACGAGGCCACGGTTCGCCCGCCGGTCTTCGAGCTGGTCACGGCGGCGCGCGCGCTCGAGGTCCCCGTGCACGGTGTGTGGTTCGGCGACGGCCTCGAGGGGGCGTTGCCCGCGCTCGGGGCGGCCGGCGTCGAATGCGTCTACCGCGTCGGGCTCGGCGACGCCGGGTCGCTAGCGGGCCAGGAACACCTCACGCCGGTCCTCGCCGAGGCGATCACCGCCGTCGCCATCAAGCACCAGGCCGCGCTCGTGCTGGTCAACTCGACGTTCGAGAACAAGGAGATCGCCACCCGAGTCGGGGCGGCGACCCGGTCCGGGGTGGTCGTGGACGCCGGCGGGCTCACCGTCGAGGCGGAGCGGGTCGTCGCAGACAAGACCGTCTTTGCCGGGACGTGGAACACGCGGTGCGCGATCACGACGCCGCTCGCCGTGGTCGCGCTCAAGGCCAACTCGGTGCAGGCGACCGACGCCCCGGTCCCGACGACGCCCGAGGTGCTCGAGGTGGAATTCGCCGCGAGCGAGCTCGCGCGGTCCGTCACGCTCGTGCAGCGGACCGAGCGCCCGACGTCGGGCCGGCCCGACCTCGGCGAGGCGCAGGTCGTGGTGGCGGGTGGTCGCGGCACGAACGGCGACTTCTCCGCCGTCGAGGACCTCGCGGACGCGCTGGGCGCGGCGGTCGGGGCCACTCGCGTGGCCACGGACGAGGGCTGGATCGGGCACGACGCCCAGATCGGGCAGACCGGCGTCACGATCGCGCCGCGCCTGTACATCGGCGCCGGCATCTCCGGGGCGGTGCACCACCGGGGCGGCATGCAGGCGTCGGGCACGATCGTCGCGGTGAACTCCGACCCGGAGTCCCCGATCTTCGAGATCGCCGACTTCGGCGTCGTCGGTGACCTGTTCACGGTCCTGCCCCAGGCCGCGGCCGAGCTCCGCCGCTTGAAGGCGTGAGGCGACCAACTAGCTGAGGCTGCGGATCCAGTCGAGCGCGACGACTGCCTGGGCCTGCTGGAAGCGGCGGAGGTTGGGGATGCCGCGGGGGGCGGGCTGCCGCGAGCCGTGGGCGAAGAATCCCGTCAGCGCGGTGAGCACGGACCGCAGCTCGGCGGGCTCGACCCCGGCCGAGACCGGGTGCGCCCAGAAGATCTCGTCCGCGCTGCCGCCGCCCTGCATCTCGACGCTCGGCAGCATGAACGCAAGGTCGAGCCAGGGCGCGCCGAGCGCCGTGTGCGGCCAGTCGACGAGCCAGGTGTGCTCGCGGTCGAGCAGCACGTTGTCCGCTCGGAGGTCGCCGTGCACGAGCGCCGAGCCGGCCGCGGCCGTCTGCCACTGTGACTCCCACGCCACCAGGTCGTCCAGGTGCGCCAGAACCCACGCACCGTGCGCGCCGAGCCCGGCGGACGTCCGCGACCGCTCGTTGGGCGACGACGCGGCGATCGTGCGCCAGCCCTGGAACGCGGGTGCCCAGGTCGTGGTCACCGGGAGCAGGCCGTGCGGAACTAGGGGCCGGGCGGCCGCGAGGTGGCCGAGGGCGGCCAGCACGCGCTCGAGGTCGGCGGCGAGCCACGGTTGCTCGGGCGAGCGGCCGTGCACGGACTCGAAGATGAGAATGACCCAGGTCCCGTCGTCGTGGGACCAGAGCAGGCGCGGGGCGGGGACCTCGGGCGGCAAGGCGGCGGCGACAATGATCTCGCGCCGGGCCAGCACGGGGGAGTGCGGGTTCTGCTCGGCGGAGACGGCCTTGACGAAGACCTCGTGACCGTCGCCGAGCTCGAGGACGGCCGCGAAGCCCGGGCTGAAGCCGCTCGTCGCGCTCGTCTCGGAGCTCACCTGCGCGCCGGAGAGCTCCGCGATCCGGTCCTTCACGGACCGCGGGAGGTCGCGCCAGGTGAGCCGGGATCCGGAAAAGGCGACGGGAAATGGGGCGACGTCTTCGGGGTCCACGTCCATATCTTGTCAGGCGCGGCTGGGAGCAGGCTGAGGTTCGTAGACTTGGCCACGTGACGGCCTATCTCGACCATGCTGCGACGACCCCGATGCGGGTCGCCGCCATCGAGGCGTTCACCGCCGAGCTCACGCGCACCGGCAACCCGTCCTCGCTGCACGCCGCGGGGCGGGCCGCCCGGCGCACGGTCGAGGAGGCGCGCGAGCAGCTCGCCGGGGCGCTGGGCGCGCGCCCGAGCGAGGTGGTGCTGACCGCCGGCGGTACCGAGGCCGACAATCTGGCCGTCAAGGGGATGTTCTGGGGTCGCCGGGCGCAGGATCCCGCGCGGCTCCGGATCGTCGTGTCGGGCGTCGAGCACCACGCCGTGCTGGACCCGGCCTTCTGGATGGCCGGGCACGCGGGCGCGGAGATCGTGCTGCTGCCCGTCGACGGCGATGGCCGGATCGACCTGGACGCGCTGGCCGCCGAGCTCGAGTCGTCCGGCGACCGGATCGCCCTGGTGTCGGTGATGTGGGCGAACAACGAGGTGGGCACGGTCCAGCCCATCGACGACGTCGTCTCCCTCGCCCGGCGCTACGGGGTGCCGGTGCACGCCGACGCCGTCCAGGCCGTCGGGCAGCTGCCGGTCGATTTCGCCGCGTCGGGCCTGGACGCGATGACGGTGAGCGCGCACAAGCTGGGCGGGCCGGTCGGCGTCGGCGCCCTGCTGGCACGGCGCGAGCTCGCGCTCACGCCCGTGCAGCACGGCGGCGGACAGGAGCGCGGGGTGCGCTCGGGAACCCTGGACACCGCCGGTGCGCGGTCCTTCGCGCTCGCGTTGGACGCCGCGGTCCAGGCCCGGCCCCGCGAGGCTGTGCGCCTCGCGGGCCTGCGGGACGACCTGATCGCGCGGGTGCGGGCCGCCGTCCCGGACGCCGTGCTGCGCGGCCCGGACCCCGGACGCGACCCCGGCCGGCTGCCCGCCAACGCACACTTCACGTTCCCCGGCTGCGAGGGCGACTCGCTGCTGTACCTGCTCGACTCGGCGGGCGTCGCGTGCTCGACCGGTTCGGCGTGCCAGGCGGGCGTGCCGCAGCCCAGCCACGTGCTGCTGGCGATGGGCGTCGACGAGCACACGGCGCGCGGCGCGCTGCGGTTCAGCCTCGGCCACACCTCGACCGCCGCCGACGTCGACGCGCTGCTCGAGGTGCTGCCCGGCGTCGTCGAGCGGGCCCGGTCGGCCGGCCTCGCCTCCGCCGGCCTCGGGTCGGCCCGATCGACCGGGACCGACGGAGGTGCGCGATGAGGGTGCTCGCGGCGCTGTCGGGCGGCGTCGACTCGGCGGTCGCCGCCGCGCGCGCGGTCGCGGCCGGGCACGACGTCGTCGGGGTGCACATGGCGCTGTCCCGCAACCGGGACCAGTTCCGCACCGGCTCGCGCGGGTGCTGCTCGATCGAGGACTCCGGGGACGCGCGCCGCGCGGCGGACGTGCTCGGCATCCCGTTCTACGTCTGGGACCTGTCCGAGCGTTTCCAGGAGACCGTGGTCGCCGACTTCACGGCGGAGTACGCGGCCGGGCGCACGCCCAACCCGTGCGTGCGCTGCAACCAGCACATCAAGTTCGAGGCGCTGCTCGACAAGGGCCTCGCGCTCGGCTTCGACGCCGTCTGCACCGGCCACTACGCGCGGATCGAGGTGCGGGACGACGGTGCGCGTGAGCTGCACCGGGCCGCCGACCTCGCCAAGGACCAGTCGTACGTGCTCGCCGTGATCGGCAGCGACCGGCTCGAGCGCTCGATGTTCCCGCTCGGGGATGCCGCGACCAAGGGGGACGTGCGGGCCGAGGCGGCCGCGCGCGGGCTCGGCGTCTCGGCCAAGCCGGACTCCTACGACATCTGCTTCGTGGCCGACGGCGACA
>NZ_DATCNW010000287.1:0-8286 GCF_036565025.1 Pengzhenrongella sp. | reverse complement strand
CGTGGCGGGCGTGGCGGGCTGACCATGTCCGGCGGGCCGAGCGGGCAGGGCGAGCCGACCGGGTGGGGTGGGCTGGCCGGGCGGAGCGAGCCGGGCGAGCGGGGTGGGCTGAGCCGGCGGCGGCTGGCTGGGCTGACCCGGCCAGATAGGCCGCGCACGCTGTGGCGGAGCCGGCTGGTCATGCCAGGTGGGCCAGGTGGACGGTGCCGCCTGCGTGGCCGGAACGGGCGGAGCGACGGGCGTTTCGACGGGCGCGGGCTGGATCGGCGGCGCCTGCCGACTGGGTCGAGCGAAGGCGCTGCGCCGGGCCGGCCGGGCGCGCGTGGTCGTGCGCGCGGGCTCGGCAGGCGGCGCAGGAGGCGAGGCGCGGTGCTCGATGGGCGGTGCAGGTGGGCTGGCGCGGCGCGCGGCAGGAGGCGCCGGCGGGGTGGCGCGGCGCTCGTCGTCGGGCCTCGGGGCGGGGCTGGACGAGGTGGGGCCGGAGTGGCGACCCATCAGCGATCCCCGGCGGGCGGGCGCGGGAAGGTGGGAACTGGCACCCCACATCGTGACAGATGCGTCGGGACGCGCCGGGCCTCGCTGGGCCCTGGCGCATCCCGACGGATCCGTGCGTCCGGCGCTGGGCGGCGGATCGCGAGCTCAGCGGATCGACAAGAACAGCGGATTGAGGGCTGTCAACGTGCGGTCGCGCTGGGCGGCGAGGAACTCGAGGCGCTGCTCGTATTCCAGCAAACCAGAGATAGTCGGGGATCGGGGTGCTCATGGTGTGTCTCCGTGACGTGTGGATTTTCGATGGGCCTGGCCGGGCCCTGACATCACCGCGGTGAGCACACCGAACCAGGTCAGGGGGCCGCCTGGCTCCTCTTTTCTCCGCTGCGCCGCTGCTACCCCGCGGCCTGGCACAGGCAGAACGGGTGCCCGGCCGGGTCCAGGTAGACCCGGAACGAGTCGGGCCCGCCGGCGGTCTGGTCCGGCAGGCCCGTCGCGGTCGCACCGGCCGCGAGCACGGCGGCCTCGGCCGCATCGATGCTGGCCACGTCGATGTCCAGGTGCAGCTGCTGCGGAACCGCCCCGTCGGGCCAGCTCGGCGGCACATGGTTCGGCGCGAGCTGGAAGGCCAGCCCCGTGCCGCCCGGGCCGCGCAGCTCGATCCATTCGGACGAGTCGCCGCGCGTCACGGCCCAACCGAGCAGGGTCGAGTAGAACGCCGCGAGCCCGCGCGGGTCCGGGCAGTCGAGCACCACGAGATCGAGACGTCCGACGCCGACTCCGGTGGTAGGCGCCGTCGTGTTCATGCGCGGCAGCCGATCATGGACGTCACGCCGGCCGGCGATCCGGTGGGGGTGAGGTGGCCGGGCGTCGCGGGTCGGCCCCGCACGGCGAGGACGAGGCGGGCAAGGAGCGAGGGTCGCACCGGGGCGACCCGGGCGTGTCCGACCCGCACGCCGGATTGCCGTACCCGCTCAGCGTGCAGGCGTTGCCGGATCTGGCGTTCCCGCTCCAGCGTGCGCAGACGCTCGTCGCGTTCGAACGAAACCCCACTGCTCAACCCTGGCACCCGCCACCCACACACGCACCCGCCAAACGTGGTTATGATGGTTACGTGAATTCAGCCACCGCGACCGGCGCGACGGCGCTCGTTGTCGACTTCCTCAACACGCTCGACGTCGAGACGCGCTCGGACCTGCTCGATCGTCCGGCCGCGTGGTCGACCTGGGCGGGAGGCCGCGGCCTGATGGCCGGGGATCCGGACCTCGCTCGTTCGGTGCGCGGTGCCCTGCGCAACGTTCTCTCGGGTGTCCCGGCCGAGCTGCCCGCCGTCCCGCTCACGGTGTCCGCAGCCGGCGGTGACCTGAGGCTGGTGCCGACCGCGATCCACGACGCGACGTCGACGGTCCTGGCGGCCTTCGCCACCGTGGCGGCCCAGGAAGGTCTGAGTCGCTTCAAGCTCTGCGCGGCCGACGACTGCCGGTGGGCCTTTCACGACCACTCGAAGAACCACTCCCGCACGTGGTGTGACATGGCGGTCTGCGGCAACCGCGCGAAGTCGCGCAAGTACCGGGCCCGGGGTCCGGGCGAGTCGGCGGGTTCCACACCCTGACCAGGCGCCCGGCGCTACTCTCCGAGACGTGTCGGTGACCCGTTCGACGAAGCGCGTGGCGGACGTGCCGCGCTGGGTGCTCGTGCCCGCGATGCTCACTCCCCTCGGCATGATCGGCGGCTGGACGCTCGCGGCCGCCCGCCAGGGCGCCAGATTCGACCCCGTGCGCGAGACGATCAGCGCGCTCGCGGCCCACGCGGCAACCGCCCCGGGGATCATGACCGCCGGGCTCGCGATCACCGGCGCCGGGCACCTCGCGACGGCGCTCGCGCTGCGCCCCGCGGCGCTGCCCGGGCGGCTGCTGCAGGCCACCGGCGGCGTCGCGACCCTGCTCGTGGCGGCCTACCCGGTGGACGGCGACGCGCGCGCGCACGGCCTCGCGGCGACGGTCGCGTTCGTGAGCCTCTCGCTGTGGCCCGCGGCCGCGTCCCGGCGCGGCGCGACCGGCGTGCTGGGCAGGCGCACGGGAGGGCTTGCCACGGCGGCGCTGCTCGCCCTGCTGGCCTGGTTCGGCGCGCAGGAGTACGCACTGGCGCCCGACGGCGGCGCGGTCACCGGCCTGGCCGAACGAGTCCTCGCCGGTGCCCAGGCACTGTGGCCGCTCGTCGTCGTGCTCGCGCTGCTCGGCCGGGCAGCGTCGCGGAACCCGGTGCCGCCGGTCAGTCGCTGACGCGGTTCAGCGCCGAGCCCTGGTCGAAGAGGACCGGGCCGCGCACGCGGGCGCCCAGATCGGCGCAACCAAGAGTCCGCTCGCCGGGCATTTTCGCCGCAACCGCGGCGAGACGACCGTGCTGCTCGGGCGTGCCCCCGGCCGGACTCGAACCGGCAACCTACGGATTAGAAGGCCGTTGCTCTATCCATTGAGCTACGGAGGCGCTTGACGAGCCCAGCGTAGACGGCGCGGGCGTTTGGACTGATCATCCTCCCGGGAGAGGATGGCCCCGTGAGCGCCTATGCGGAGCCCGACGTCTCCGACGCGGCCAACGAGCCGAGCATCGCGACGCCATCGTTGCTCGACGCGGTGCGCGATCTGCGACGTGACGTCCTGGCCACGTCTTTCCCCCTGGAGATCGCTGGTATCGATGACGCCCGCACCTCGCGTGCGCGCCTGCTCGACCAGCTTTCCGACCACCTGCTGCCGCGGCTCGAGGAGCTCTCGGCCCCCGCCGTCGTCGTCCTGGCCGGGTCGACCGGGGCGGGCAAGTCCACGCTGCTGAACTCCCTGCTGGGCGCGGAGATCTCCGAGGCGGGCGTGCTGCGCCCGACGACGCGCCGTCCGGTGATCGCCCACCACCCCGACGACGGCGAGCTGCTCGCGACCCACCCCGTGCTCGAGGCGGTCACCGTCGTGCCGCACGAGCTCGTGCCGCGCGGCATCGCACTGCTCGACGCGCCCGACCTCGACTCCGTGCTCTGGTCGAACCGCGCCACCGCCCATCGGCTCCTCGAGGCGGCCGACCTGTGGCTGTTCGTCACCACCGCGGCCCGGTACGGCGACGCGCTCCCGTGGAAGGTGCTCGCGGGGGCAATGGAGCGCGGCGCCTCGGTCGCGATGGTGCTCAACCGGGTGCCGCGCGATTCGCTCACGACCGTGCGCGGCGACCTGCTCCTGCGGCTGCGCGGCCGGGGCATGCAGGGCGTCCCGCTGTTCGTCGTGCCCGACGTCGGGCCGCACGAAGGTCTCCTCGAGCCGGCCGCGGTCGCGCCCATCAAGCGGTGGCTGACGATGCTCGCAGGCCCCGACCGGGCCCGTTCGGTCATCGCGCGCACGCTGCGCGGGTCGCTCGGCGCGTTGCGTCCGTGGGTCGACACCCAGGCGGAGGCCGTGCAGAACCAGGTGGACGCCGCCGCTGCCCTGCGCGATGCGATCGAGATCGCCCTGAGTGATCCCGCGCACGTCGCACGCGAGACGGTGCTCGCGGGAGCCGTCGCGGACGGCCAGGTCCGGGCCCGGTGGACCGAGCTCTCCGCGCCCGGAGGCCCGCTCGCGCGGGTGCTGCGCCCGTCGGGGAGGATCGGCGGCATCCACCGCGGCGGCCGTGCCCGTGAGGTCGCGCTCGAAGCGCTGCTGGACGACCTGCGCCGGTCCGCCGCGGTGAACCTCGCCGGCGCCGGCTACCTGGCCGAACGAGCCCTTCGTACCCAGCTGTCCGAGCAGGGCGCGCCCGACGGCGGTCCGGCGCTCGTCGACTCGTGGTCCGACGAGGACCGGCGCACCGCACGTGAGGAGCACGCCGAGGCGAACGCCGCGGAGTGGATCGGTATGGCGGACCCGGGCGTTGCGTCGCTCCTGGGGTCCAGCGAGCGGGGGGTCGCGAAGCGGGCCGCGAAGATCGTCCGCTCGATCGGCGCGCACGGGCTCGCCGCCGTCGTCCTGGCGGCCGCAACCGGGCTGCGTCCGGCCGACCGGCTGCTCAAGGATCTCCTCTCGGGCGCCGCCGATCCGCTGCGGGACGCGCTGCGCGAGGCGCTCCTGGAACGCATCCAGTCCCACATCACCAGCGAGGGCGCCGCACTCACCGCCCTGCTGGACGTCCCCGACCTCGCCGATGACGCCTCCTCGCGCCTGCGGCTCCGACTGGCCGTTCTCAAGGGGCTCGCATGACCGCAACGACCCACCTGGTGGGCCACGGCGCACACCGCTCCGACACCGCCGAGCTCACCGGCCGGGTCGAGGCCGTCGAGCGCGCGCTGCGCGTGGCCGACGGTCGGATCACCCCGACGGTCGGTGACCGGGTGGCCACCGCGATGTCGGGTGTCCGCGAGCGGCTCGCCCTCGGCGTCGACCACACGATCGTCGCGCTCGTCGGCGGCACGGGTTCGGGCAAGTCGAGCCTGTTCAACGCGGTCAGCGGGCTCGAGTTCGCCGACGTCGGCGTCCGGCGCCCGACGACGGCCGAGGTCACCGCGTGCGTCTGGAGCTCGACCGGCGACGCGCTGCTGGACTGGCTCGGGGTCGCCGGCGACCGCCGGATCCAGCGGGAGAGCGCGCTCGACGCCGAGGCCGAGGCCGCGCTGCGCGGCCTGGTGCTGCTCGACCTGCCCGACTACGACTCGATCGAGTCCGCCCACCGGGAGATCGTCGACCGGCTGGTTCCGATGGTGGACCTCCTGGTGTGGGTGGTCGACCCGCAGAAGTACGCTGACGACGCCCTGCACTCGGGCTACCTGCGCAACCTCGCCGGGCACGAGGCGGCCATGGTCGTCGTGCTCAACCAGATCGACACCGTGCAGCCGGCGGTGCGCGGGCGCCTGGAGGCCGACGTCGCGCGGCTGCTGACCGAGGACGGTCTGGTCGGCGTGGGCGTGCAGACTGCGTCCGCGCGCACGGGTGACGGCGTCGAGGAGCTGCGGACCCTGCTGGCCGACGTCGCGGCGCGGCACAGCCTGGCCGCCGTGCACGCCGGCGCCGAGGTGACGGACGCCGCGGCGCTGCTCACCCGGCAGGTCGGTCCGCGCGAACCGGCCCGCGACCGGCTGCCGGTCACGTCCGTGGTGGACGCGTTCGCACAGGCCGCGGGCCTGCCCGCGATCGCCGACGCGCTCGAGGCCTCGGTCCGCGGGGGCGGCAGCACCGTGCCCGCGTTCGGGTCCGTCCAGGCGGTCACCGTCGAGCTGGCGCGCGGACGATGGCTCGCGACGGTCGGCATGGGCCTGCCCGCGCGCTGGCAGCGCGCGGTCTCCGACCGCTGTGCGACCACCGAGGTGCTGCGGAACGCCGTCGACGAGCGACTGGCTGCCGTCGGGGTCGCCGCACGGCCTGCGCGCGCCGCCATGGTGCTCGCGATCGGGTGCCTCGCCGCGGTGCTCGGTGCGCTGGTGGTCGGATTCTTCACGCTGGTCCCGCAGGTCGGGTCCGGCGCTGCGGCGACGGCGCTGCGCGCCGACGGGCTCGGCGCCGGTCTGCCGGTGGTGCTGGTGCTGCTGGCGCTCGGGCTGGTGCTCGGACCGACGGCGTTCTGGTTGCGCCGCCGCGACGCGCGACGCCGGGCGGAGCTGGTACGCCACGACGGTCGGTCCGCGCTGGGCGAGATCGTCGAGGCCCACCTGGCGGTCCCGACGCTCGAGGTCCTCGCCGAGCACCGCGAGGTCCGCGAGCTCGCGGCCTCGGCGGCCGGGTTCAAGCCGACCACAGCCGCAGCCGACGGCGCGGCGTCCCCAGGCTGAGCCGACGACGTCGCGCTCGCCCTCGGGCGCGGCGCACTCTTCGCACCAGCGGGCCGGCAACGGTCGGTCCCCGGGCGAGGAGGAACCATGAGCAGGACCGAGCTGAACCTCACTCTGGTCGGGTGGGTGGGGACGGCGCCGAAGCTGTACACCGAGGCCAACAAGACGCCGTACACGAGCTTCCGGATGGCGAGCACCCGGAGCCACTTCGACCCCGCGAGCAACGGGTGGGTCGACGGACGCACCGAGTGGTTCACGATCAAGGCCTTTCGCCAGCAGGCGATCAACGTGGCCGAGTCGCTGCGCAAGAGCGACCCGGTGCTCGTGCACGGCCGCCTGTGCACCGATGAGTGGGCGGGACCGGACGGTCCGCGGATGAGTCTCGTGCTCGAGGCGTACGCGATCGGGGCGGACCTCACGTTCGGTCAGGGACGCTTCGCCCGGACCGAGCCCCGCAGCTCGGTCGCGGACGTGACCGGGCCCGGCGTGGGCGGGGCGGCCGCCCGGGGCGACGTCGGGGACCCGCCGCCCGAGGACCCGTGGCTGACCGACGGGGCGCTGCCGGCGGACCTCGACGCCGAGGGGCTCGACGACGACGAGCTGGACGCGCAAGTGGTCGGGTCGGCCCGATGAGGGCCCGCAGGGTGATCGCCTAGGCTGGGGCACAGACGACCGCCCGCCCCGGACCGGGCGGGCGGACCCCACCATCACCTGAGTTGGGCGGACGATTAGCCAGTGGCTGAGTTCATCTACACCATGTACAAGACCCGCAAGGCGCACGGCGACAAGGTCATTCTCGACAACGTCACCCTGAACTTCCTCCCGGGCGCCAAGATCGGCATCGTCGGACCCAACGGCGCCGGCAAGTCCACGATCCTGCACATCATGGCCGGGCTCGATCACCCGTCCAACGGTGAGGCGCGCCTGTCTCCGGGGTACAGCGTCGGCATCCTGCTCCAGGAGCCGCCGTTGAACGAGGCCAAGACGGTCCTCGGCAACGTCGAGGAGGGCGTCGCGGAGATCAAGGGCAAGATCGACCGCTTCAATCACATCTCCGAGCTGATGGCCGACCCCGACGCGGACTTCGACAAGCTGCTCGCCGAGATGGGCGAGCTCCAGGAGGCGATCGACGCCGCCGACGCCTGGGACCTGGACGCCCAGCTCGAGCAGGCCATGGACGCGCTGCGCTGCCCGCCGCCGGACGCCGACGTGACGGTGCTGTCCGGTGGAGAGCGCCGCCGGGTCGCGCTGTGCAAGCTCCTCCTCGAGAAGCCCGACCTGCTGCTGCTCGACGAGCCCACCAACCACCTCGACGCGGAGAGCGTGCTCTGGCTCGAGGCGCACCTCGCCCAGTACAAGGGCGCCGTGCTCGCGGTCACTCACGACCGGTACTTCCTCGACCACGTGGCCGAGTGGATCGCCGAGGTCGACCGCGGCCACGTGTACCCGTATGAGGGCAACTACTCCACCTACCTGGAGAAGAAGGAAGCCCGCCTGCAGGTCCAGGGCAAGAAGGACGCCAAGCTCGCCCGGCGGCTGCGCGAGGAGCTCGAGTGGGTGCGCTCCAACGCGAAGGGCCGGCAGACCAAGTCCAAGTCGCGCCTCGCGCGCTACGAGGAGATGGCGGCCGAGGCCGACAGCATGCGCAAGCTCGACTTCGAGGAGATCCAGATCCCGCCGGGCCCGCGCCTGGGCTCGGTCGTCATCGAGGCGACGAAGCTCAACAAGGGCTTCGACGGGCGCACGCTCATCGACGACCTGTCCTTCACGCTGCCGCGCAACGGCATCGTCGGGGTCATCGGCCCCAACGGCGTCGGCAAGACGACCCTGTTCAAAACGATCGTCGGCCTCGAGTCGCTCGACGCCGGGGACCTGCGGGTCGGGGAGACCGTCAAGGTCTCCTACGTCGACCAGGACCGCGGCGGCATCGACCCCGAGAAGACCCTGTTCGAGGTGGTCTCCGACGGGCTCGACTACATCAAGGTCGGCAACGTCGAGATGCCGTCCCGCGCGTACGT
>NZ_DATCNW010000286.1:0-10455 GCF_036565025.1 Pengzhenrongella sp. | reverse complement strand
AACGTCCGAGCGTTGACGTCCTATAGGACGTCAACGCTCGGACGTTACGGGGCAAGAGGTGACCTCTCGGGGGGGTGTCGCGGGTCGGGTGGTCAGAGGAGGTCGGTGCGGCCTTGGGTGCGTAGGGCTTGGACTACGTCTTTTACTTGCTGGGCTCTTGCTCTTGTTGTTACCAGGAGGGCGTCGGGGGTGTCGACTATGACCACGTCGTCCAGGCCTAGGACGGCGACCATGCGGCCGGCGGACGGCACCACGAGGGAGCCGTAGGAGTCCAGGCGCACGACGGAGGCGTCGTCACCGAGCACGCGCGCGTTGTCGTCGTTGGCCTCGAGCGGGGCAAGCAGCGCGCTCAGCGAGGCGAAGTCGCCGATGTCGTCCCAGCCGAAGTCGCCCGGCACGACCGCGACCCCGCCGGCGGCGGCGACCGGCTCGGCGATCGCGTGGTCGATGGCGATCTTCTCCAGCCCGGGCCACACGTCGGCGAGCACCTGGGCACGCTCGGAGGTGTCCCACGCGGCGGCGAGCTTGCGGACGCCGTCGTGCAGGGCGGGGCGCTGGGCGGCGAGGTGGTCCAGCAGCACGCGCGCGCGCACCAGGAACATGCCGGCGTTCCAGCGGTACTCCCCGGTCGCGAGGTATGCCGCGGCGGTCACGACGTCCGGCTTCTCGGTGAAGCCGAGCGCATGCCGGGCGCTGGGGGCGCCGTCGAGGTCGAGGGAGTCCCCCGAGTGCACGTACCCGAAGGAGGTCGCGGGGTGCGTGGCGGCGATGCCGACGGTGACGACGTAGTCCGCGAGGGCCGCCTCGACGCCCTCGCGCACGGCGCGCTCGAACGGTGAGGCACCGTGGATGACCTGGTCCGCCGCGAAGGAGCCGAGCACGACGTCGCCGCCGTGCCGCGCGGCCAGCACGGCCGCGGCGAGCCCGATGGCGGCCATCGAGTCGCGCGGCGAGGGCTCGGCGAGCACCTCGTCCGCGCCGACCCCGGGAAGCTGGGCCCGGACTGCCTCGACGTGCCGCTCGCCGGTCACCACCATGACCCCGCCCGGCTCGGTCAGCGGGGTGAGGCGGTCGACGGTCGCCTGCAGCAGGGTCCGTCCCGACCCGGTGAGGTCGTGCAGGAACTTGGGGTGGCCGGACCGCGACAGCGGCCACAGGCGGGTACCGGCGCCGCCTGCGGGGATGACCGCGTGGAAGCCGGGGATCGGGCCGTCGGAGGTGTACGTCATGGGTTCAGGGTAGTGAAGGCGGCCCGTGGGGAATTCCGTGTGGACTTGGTCACAAACGCTCCATTACCACGCCTCGCCACGCCGAAGCCGGGACAGACCATCATGACCGGGTCAGTACAGTGAACGAAGAAACGCCGACGTCGTCGTCATCACTTCGTGCCTCAGGAGGCCCACTGTGCCAAGTGTCCCAGCCGGCACGCTGTACCGCGGCCGTGAAGGCATGTGGTCGTGGGTCGCGCACCGCGTGACCGGTGTGCTGATCTTCTTCTTCCTGCTCGTGCACGTGCTCGACACCTCTCTCGTACGGCTCTCCCCGGAGACCTACAACGAGATCATCGGCACGTACAAGAACCCGATCATGGGCCTCGGCGAGGCCGGCCTGGTCGCCGCGATCGTGTTCCACGCGTTCAACGGCATCCGGCTGATCCTGATCGACTTCTGGGCCAAGGGCCCGAAGTACCAGCAGCGGATGCTCTGGATCGTTGTGGGCCTGTTCGTCGTGACGATGGCGGGCTTCCTGCCGCGGCACCTGATGCACGTCTTCGGGGGCAACTGATGAGCGCATCGGTCATCGCGGATCCGGGCGCGGCCTACCGCCGCCGCAAGACCACGCGGGGCAACTTCGAGCTCTACGCGTGGATCTTCATGCGCGCCTCGGGCGTGGTGCTGGTGATGCTGATCTTCGGGCACCTGTTCGTGAACCTGTTCGCGGGCAAGGGCATCCAGGCCATCGACTTCGGCTTCGTCGCCGGCAAGTGGGCCTCGCCGTTCTGGCAGCACTGGGACCTGCTGATGCTGTGGCTCGCGATGATCCACGGCTCCAACGGCGTGCGCACGATCATCAACGACTACGCCGAGCGGGACGGACTGCGCCTGGTCCTCAAGCTCGCGCTGTACACCGCGTTCGTCGTCGTCGTCGTGCTCGGGACGCTCGTGATCTTCACCTTCGACCCGTGCCCGCCCGGCCAGCCGGCGAACCTGCTGCCCTCGTTCTGCCACGCCTGACCGACGACGGCGCCGCGAGGCGCCGTCGTCCGGGTTCCAGTAGGCCCCGACCACCCCGTCACAGGAGATAACGACCCCAGATGCAGACACACCAGTACGACGTCGTCATCATCGGTGCCGGTGGCGCCGGGATGCGTGCCGCGCTCGAGTCCTCCAAGCGCACCCGCACGGCCGTGATCTCCAAGCTCTATCCGACGCGCTCGCACACGGGAGCGGCGCAGGGCGGCATGTGCGCCGCCCTCGCGAACGTCGAGGAGGACAACTGGGAGTGGCACACGTTCGACACCGTCAAGGGTGGGGACTACCTCGTCGACCAGGACGCCGCGGAGGTGATGGCCAAGGAGGCCATCGACGCGGTGATGGACCTGGAGAAGATGGGCCTGCCGTTCAACCGCACGCCCGAGGGCAAGATCGACCAGCGCCGGTTCGGCGGCCACACCCGCAACCACGGCGAGGCCGCCGTGCGCCGGGCCTGCTACGCCGCGGACCGCACCGGGCACATGATCCTGCAGACGCTCTACCAGCAGTGCGTCAAGAACGATGTCGAGTTCTTCAACGAGTTCTACGTCCTGGACGTGCTCCTCTCGGAGGACCTCACCTCGGGCACCGTGGCCGACGGCGACGAGGTCAAGGTCTCCGGGGTCGTCGCCTACGAGCTGGCGACCGGCGAGATCCACCTGTTCCGCGCGAAGTCGGTCGTGTTCGCGACCGGCGGCGCCGGCAAGATCTTCAAGACCACCTCCAACGCGCACACCCTCACCGGTGACGGCATGGCGCTGGCCTACCGGCGCGGCCTGCCGCTGGAGGACATGGAGTTCTTCCAGTTCCACCCGACCGGCCTCGCGGGGCTCGGCATCCTGCTCTCGGAGGCCGCGCGCGGGGAGGGCGGGATCCTGCGCAACGGCGACGGCGAGCGGTTCATGGAGCGCTACGCGCCCACGATCAAGGACCTCGCGCCGCGCGACATCGTCTCGCGCGCCATGGCCAACGAGGTGCGCGACGGCCGCGGCGCCGGTCCGGACAAGGACTACCTGCTGCTCGACCTGACCCACCTCGAGCCGGCGCACATCGACGCGAAGCTGCCGGACATCACGGAGTTCGCCCGGACCTACCTCGGCATCGAGCCGTACACCGAGCCGATCCCCGTCTACCCGACCGCGCACTACGCGATGGGCGGGATCCCCACCAACATCACCGCGAACGTGCTGCGCAACAACACCGACGTGGTCAGCGGCCTGTTCGCGGCCGGTGAGGTGGCGTGCGTGAGCGTGCACGGCTCCAACCGGCTCGGCACCAACTCGCTGCTGGACATCAACGTGTTCGGCAAGCGCGCCGGGATCGCGGCCGCCGAGTACGCGATCGGCGCTCAGTGGGTCGAGATGCCCGACGAGCCCTCGGTCGGCGTGGTCGCCGAGCTCGAGGAGATGCGGGCCCGGCCCTCGGGCGAGCACGTCGCCGTCGTGCGCCGCGAGCTGCAGCAGACGATGGACACCAACGCCCAGGTCTTCCGGACCGAGGAGTCGCTGACCACAGCGCTCGCCGACGTGCGCGCACTGCAGGAGCGGTACCGCAACGTGAGCGTCCAGGACAAGGGCCGCGGGTTCAACACCGACCTGCTGGAGGCGCTCGAGCTGGGCTTCCTGCTCGACGTCGCCGAGGTGGTCGTGAGCGGCGCACTGAACCGCGAGGAGTCCCGCGGCGGGCACTTCCGGGAGGACTTCCCGGACCGTAACGATGCCGAATACATGCAGCACACGATGGCGTACCGCCGGCCCGTGGCGGTGGCCCGTTCGGAACCAGCAGCCGCTCCTGAAACCGCGGAGCCGCCGGGTCCGAGGGTCTCCGTGGGCGGGCCGGGTGCCTCCAAGCCCGGGACGTTCGACGTCGTCCTGGGGTACAAGCCCGTCGTGATGACCCGCTACGAGCCGATGGAGCGTAAGTACTGATGGCATCCACCGTCGCGGCGCCGCCCGCCGTCCCCTCGTTCGACGTCACCCTGCGGATCCGGCGCTACAAGCCGGACGACTCCGAGGGCGGCGAGACCGAGGCCTACTGGGAGGACTTCACCGTCAGCGCGCGCGGCAGCGACCGCGTGCTCGACGCGCTGCACAAGGTCAAGTGGGAGCTCGACGGCTCGGTGACCTTCCGCCGCTCGTGCGCGCACGGGGTGTGCGGCTCGGACGCGATGCGGATCAACGGTCGCAACCGGCTCGCGTGCAAGGTGCTGCTGAAGGACCTGAACCCGAAGAAGCCGATCACGGTCGAGCCGATCAAGGGCCTGCCCGTGCTCAAGGACCTCGTGGTCGACATGGAGCCGTTCTTCGCCTCGTTCCGCGAGATCATGCCGTTCCTGATCACCACCGGGAACGAGCCGACCAAGGAGCGGATCCAGTCCTCCGCCCAGCGCGAGCGGTTCGACGACACCACCAAGTGCATCCTGTGCGCGGCGTGCACCACCTCGTGCCCGGTGTTCTGGACCGACGGGCAGTACTTCGGGCCCGCCGCGATCGTCAACGCGCACCGGTTCATCTTCGACTCGCGCGACGAGGGCGCCGAGCAGCGCCTGGAGATCCTGAACGACAAGGAGGGCGTCTGGCGCTGCCGCACGTCCTTCAACTGCACCGAGGCCTGCCCCAGAGGCATCGAGGTCACCAAGGCGATCGCCGAAGTAAAGCGAGCCATGATCACCCGAGCCTTCTAGCCCCTCGCCGAGAAGTCGATTTCCGCCCATCCGATCGCCTCCGGATGGGCGGATTTTGACTTCTCGGCGGAGTTTTCGCAGGCGACGGGGAGATCAGTCAGCAGCTGCGGGTTGCTGGGGCGGGGGGTTGGCCGTCCAGGCGGCGGCCAGGAGGACGATCCGGGCGTTGAGGTTGATCCAGATCAGCAGGGTCACCAGGACGGCGAAGGACGCCAGCAGGGCGTTGTTGCCGACGCTGCCGGCGACGACGCTCGTGCCCAGCAGCCGCACGACGCCGATCCCGGTGGCGGCGATCAGGGCACCCCGGCGCAGGTCGCGGGCCGGCGGGTGCAGGCCGGCCAGGAGGACCACCAGCAGCACGAACGTCAGCGCGTCCACCGCGAACGCGACCGCGATCCCGACCACGGTCCCGCCGATGCGCAGCAGCCCGTAGCGGCCCGACGGGTCGACCAGCGCGAACAGCCACTGCAGCGCGCTCGTGGTGGCGATGCTCAGCGCGGCGGATCCGAACACCGCCACGGCCATCCCCGCGAACCCGGCCAGCTCGCGCAGCTTGCCGACGACGGCGTTGCCGGCTTGCCCCCGCTCGTCGAACATGGCCCGCAGCGCCGTGCGCAGCGCCGCCATGCACGTGGTCGCGCTGAGCAGCAGCACGACGACGGCGATCACGCCCGTCACATTGAGCCCGGCGCTCAGCACGAGGTCGGAGGGTTTGACGAGGCCGTGCCCGCTGCCGGTGTCGATCAGCCCGGGCAGGGACGTGTCGAGGGTCTCGAGCACCTTGGCGCGCAGCGCCTGGTTGCGGCCCAGCACGGCGGTGAACACCGTGTACCCGATCGTCAGGGCCGCGAAGACGGAGAACAGCGCGGCGTAGGCGATCCCGCCGGTCAGCACCCCGCCGCCCGCCGCCCCGAACCGGGCGTTGGCCCGGGCCGGTCGAGTCCGCTGCCACCACGCCAGCAGGGCCTTGACCCGGGCGGTCAGGGTGGCGAGCCCGCCCGGCCTCGCCCGCGCGCCGGCCGCGACCTCCTGCGTACTCGACGCAGCCGCGACGTGCGCCGACCCGGCCCCGGTCGGCGCCGTGGCGTCATCGGCGCGGCCCCGCCGCAGGGTTCGGCTCATGCGCAAAACCCTACGAGCCCGAGCGCTCCCGGGCACGCGGAGCGGTCGTCCGGGTGCCGCCGGTACCGGTCAGCAGGTAGTCACGCACGGGGCGCCAGACGCTGTCGTCGCCGTGCTCGTAGAACTGGAAGCCGCTCACCACGAACCGCGCCTCGAAGCCGGCCATCTCGTCGAACGCGCGGTCGAGCGAGGGCTCGGGCACCTCGTGGGCGACGGTCACGTGCGGGTGGTAGTTGAACCGGAGGTCTTGGTGCAGGGGTCCGGTTCGCACCGCGGACTCGAGCCGCTCGCACTCTCCGATGCCCTCCACGACCTGCATGAACACCACGGGCGAGACCGGCCGGAACGTCCCCGTGCCGCGCAGGTGGAGCACGAACGGTCGCGACGCCGTGGAGACCCGGGCGAGGTGCGCGGAGACCGTCGCCATCTCGTCGGGCTCGACGACGGTGGGGCCGAGCAGGGTGATGTGCGGCGGGATGTCACGCGCCAGCGGGTCACCGAAGCGCGCCCGAGCGTGCTGGAGCACCGACCCGTACGGCTCGGGGACCGTGATGGCGACCCCGATCCGCATCTGCGTGCCGGCCCGCTCGGGCATCCTCACGAGCGGTGCCCGCGGGCGGGCAGCAGCCCGACCCGGTCGTAGATCCGCGCGAGCGTGCCCGCCGCGATGTCGCGCGCGCGCTCGGCGCCGTCCGCGAGCACGTCGTCGAGCACGGTGGGGTCGGCGAGGTAACCGGCGTACCGCGCCTGGAACGGGGCGAGGAACTCCACGACGACGTCGGCCAGGTCCTTCTTCAGGTCGCCATAGCCCTTGCCCTCGTACTCGGCCTCGAGCTTCGGCACCTCCGTGCCGGTCAGCGCGGAGAAGATGGTCAGCAGGTTCGACACCCCCGGCTTGGCCTCGGTGTCGAAGCGGACCTCCCGGCCGGTGTCCGTCACGGCCGACCGGATCCGCTTCGCGACGACCTTCGGGTTGTCGAGCAGCTCGATGATCCCGTTCGGGCTCGACGCCGTCTTGCTCATCTTGGCGGTCGGTTCGGCCAGGTCATAGATCTTCGCGGTCGCCTTGACGATGTGCGGCTCCGGGACGACGGCGGTCCCCGCCCCGAAGCGGGTGTTCAGCCGCTGGGCGAGGTTCCGCGAGAGCTCCAGGTGCTGGCGCTGGTCCTCGCCGACCGGCACCAGCTGCGTGTCGTACAGCAGGATGTCGGCGGCCATCAGCATCGGGTAGGTGAACAGCCCGACCGACGTGCCCTCGGACCCGTACCGCGCGGACTTGTCCTTGAACTGCGTCATCCGCCCGGCCTCACCGAACCCGGTGTGGCAGCTCAGCACCCAGGCGAGCTGGGCGTGCTCGGCGACGTGCGACTGCACGAACAGGATCGAGCGCTCGGGGTCGACGCCCGCGGCGAGGTACTGCGCCGCGGTGCTCCGGGTGCGCTGGCGCAGCACGGCCGGATCGGAGACGACCGTGAGCGCGTGCAGGTCCACCACGCAGTACAACGCGTCGTGGTCCTCCTGCAGCGCGACCCAGTGGGTCAGGGCGCCGAGATAGTTGCCCAGGTGCAGGGAGTCCGAGGTGGGTTGCATCCCCGAGAAGATCCGTGGGCGCAGGGCAGGTGTCGAGGAAGACAACACTGTGGACATTTGTCCATTCTGGCAGGTGCATGGGAGTGCTTCGGACGGGTCGCCGGCGCCTGCTGCGCGCGCCTTGCGCGAGGTGGACGGTGGGTCAGGTGGCCTCGTCGTCGTACGGGGTGCCGGAGACGTCAGCCTCGCCGGTCGTCGCTCCGGCCTCGGGGGTACCGGCGGTGCCTGCGGCGTCGGAGGTACCGGCGGCGCCTGCGGCCTCCGCCGCGCCCGACCCGGCCACGGCCGCACCCGCAGCCACGCCCGCGGCCGACGACGCGGCAGTGGCTCCGGCCGGTCCGCGCACCTGTGGGGTGTCGTCGAGCAACGCCTCGCGCACGATGCGGCGCGGGTCGTAGCGCCGCGGGTCGAGCGCGGTCCAGTCGACGTCGGCCCCGTTGTCGCCGAGCTCCTCGTCGACCCGGGCCTTGGTGGTCTTCAGCACACCCCTCAGCGTGCGCACCCACGAACCCAGCTGCTCGGCGTACTTGGGCAGCCGTTCGGGACCGACGATGACGACGGCGACGATGAGGAGCAGCAGGAACTCACTGCCGTTGATATCGAACACCCCGTCAGGTTACGCGCGTTCACTTGCTGGTCGCCTCGTCGAGCACGACCCGGACCTTGCGCTCGGGTGCGGAGCCCGATCGGACCCGGAGCGTGATCGTGTCGCCCGGCGCCTTCGCGCGGATCGCCACGACGAGCTCGTTCGGCTCGGTGACCGGACGCGCGTCGATCGACAGGATGATGTCGCCCTTGCGGATCCCCGCCTTGTCCGCGGGTCCGCCGGAGCTGACCGGTTCCTGCCCGCGCTGGGGCTCGGTGGCGACCTTGACCCCGACCCCGGTGTAGGTCTGGTCGAGCAGCACGCCGACGACTGGGAAGGTCGCCCTGCCCGTCTCGATCAGCTCGGTCGCGGTGCGCCGCGCCTGGTTCGAGGGGATCGCGAAGCCGAGGCCGATGCTGCCCGCAACGACCGTGCCCGCTCCCGGCGGCTGGGCGATCGCCGAGTTGATCCCGATGACCTCACCCGCGGCGTTCACCAGCGGCCCGCCGGAGTTGCCGGGGTTGATCGCGGCGTCGGTCTGGATCGCGTTGATGAAGGCCGTGTCGGTGCCGGCGCCGGCCGAGACGGGCCGGTTCAGCGCACTGATGATCCCGGTCGTGACGGTGCCCTCGAGCCCGAGCGGGGCGCCCGCGGCGAACACCGGGTCGCCGACCGCGACGTCGTCGGAGTTCCCGAGCACGAGCGGGACCAGGCCGGTGCGCTTGACCTTGATCACCGCGAGGTCGTAGTCCCCGGTTCGCCCGACGATCGTGGCCGGCTCCCGTGTCCCGTCCGCGAACAGCACCTCGATCGTGTTGCCCGGCTCGACTCCGTCGGCGACGACGTGGTTGTTGGTGAGCAGGTAGCCGTCCTGGCGCAGCACCAGTCCCGACCCGGTCGAGGTGCCGAGCGGGCCGGCGACCTGGATCGACACGACGCTCGGCAGCACGCGAGCGGCGAGGCCCGCGACGGAGTCGGCCGGGCGCTGGGCGCCCGTGGTGACCACCGGGGCCGGCAGGCCGGCGTTCGCGAGGCGCCCGCCGCCGAGCAGCCGCTCGCCCGCGACACCGCCGACACCGCCCGCGACGAGCGCGAGGACCAGCAGCGGGACGATCCAGCCGGCGCTCAGCGCGCGGCGCGGGCGACGGTGTTCCGGCGGCAGGTACGGCGACCCACCGTGCCCGTTCGGCCCGTCCGGGAGCGGGTAGGAGGCCCACGGTGGCGGGGCGCTCCACGGTGCCGGACCGGGCTGGGCACCGGCCGGCGCGAATGCCGGCGGGGCCTGGGGTGGCGGGCCCGGCGAGGCGAACGCGCTGGACGACGGCGGCGCGAACGGGTTCGGACGGGGCTGGTCGGTCGGCGGCTCAGGATTCGTCATGGGCGCGCGAGGCTCCTGTCACCAGATCCCAACCACGCGCCAGCCGCGCGACCGGGCCGTCGTCGTAGCCGTCGGCCGGGAACCCGCCCACGAGCGCGGTCACACTCGGTGTGGCCGCCTCCGAGACGACCGACACGATCGTGTCGCCGGACTGCCAGACCCCGTGCCAGGGCTGGCTGGTGAGCACGTAGACCATCCTGTCGCCGACGGCGTGCCGGCGCACCCCGGTGAGCGCTGCGCCGTCGAGCCGTCCGCGCTGCTCGGTGAGCACCATGTTCCCGTCCGGCCCCGCGAGGTCGACCTCGAGCACCGATCCCGCGTCGCCGACCAGGCGCGCCGCGGTGACCTCGTACCCGGTCGGCAGGCCGGCCGGGCAGGTCCAGTCGGTGCCGCTCATCCAGCGCAGCACGGCGGCTTCGGTCACCCCACCGTTGCCCTGCGACGTGCCCGACGACGACGCGGCGTTCGAGATCTGAGCCGCGAGCTCGGGGGCCAGCGTCCCGGACGCGGTGCCGCCCGGCCCGCGTGCGTGACCGAGCATCGACAGGGCCTGCGCCGGGTGCAACGTCGGGACGACGCTGGGCTCACCGCCCAGCACGAACAGGACCATCGCGAACACACCGAGACCCGCGAGGGACCCGGCCGCCAGCCGCAGACCGGGGCGCTGCCGCGGGTTGAGCTCGCCGCTGAGCGCGCGCGCCGGGGTCGCGTAGGCGGACATGCCGAGCGGCACGACCCGCCGTCGTCGTTCGGGATCCGGCGACTCGTCGCCCGACGGCGCCGGCCCGGCCAGCGCGAGCAGGCGCGCGGTGAGGTCGGGCGCCGGTTCGACGTCGCGCGCTCC
>NZ_DATCNW010000285.1:0-34390 GCF_036565025.1 Pengzhenrongella sp. | reverse complement strand
CCCGCCGGCACGGCGACCACCTGCGCCGATGGTTCGAGCAGAACACCGGATGGCGCCTCGTCGTCGACCCGCAGGTGGTGCGCCTGCTCAAGGCCCCGGTCCCGGTGGGCGCGAGCTCGGCCGCGATCGCCAGCCAGCACCCGGCGCGCGGGCGGCCCGCCGACCCGCCGTTCACCCGGCGCAGGTACGTGCTGCTGTGCCTGGCGCTGGCGAGCCTCGAACGCTCCGACCCCCAGGTGTCGCTCGGCCGGCTCGCCGAGAACGTCGTGCTGCTGGCCCGCCAGACGCCGCTCGAGGGGGTCGAGTTCACCCTGACCCGGCAGGACGAACGGTTCGACCTCGTCGCGGCCGTCCGGCTGCTGCTTCGGCTCGGGGTCCTCGCGCGCGTCGCGGGGGACGAGGAGTCCTATGTGGCCTCGGGCGGGGACGCGCTGTACGACGTCGACCGCCGTGTCCTGTCCCAGCTGCTGGTCGTGCGCCACGGTCCGTCGATCCTCGTGAACCGGCCGGGATTCGCCGACGCCGTCACCATCGACCTGCTCGAGAGCGCGCTGCACGCCGAGCCGCCCGCGTTCACCGAGGACGAGGCGAACCGCCGGTTGCGGCACGCGCTGACCCGCAGGCTCCTGGACGATCCGGTCGTGTACTACGACGAGCTGGACGAGGCCGAGCTCGCCTATCTCACCCACCAGCGTTCGGCGATCACGCGTCGGATCACCGAGTTCGTCGGCCTGACCGCCGAGGTGCGCGCCGAGGGCGTGGCGATGGTCGACCCGCTCGACCAGCTCACCGACGTGCGGATGCCCGCGTCCGGCACCGACGGGCACGCCACCCTCCTCATCGCGGAGCACCTCGCCGAATCCGGACCGACCGAGGTCGACGAGCTGCGCCGGCTCGTGCGCAAGCTCGCCGGCCAGCACTCCACCTTTTGGCGGCGTACCGCGCAGCAGCCGGGAGCCGAGAACGCCATCGTCGACGACGCCGTCGCGCGCCTGGAAGGTCTCGGCCTGGTGAGCCTGACCGGCACGACCGTCACCCCACGCCCGGCACTGCACCGCTTCTCGATCGTCGAGGCCACGATCCACACCCGAAGGACCCTCCCGTGACCCAGGACTCGCCGCTTCCCCGGCCCACGACCGAACGCTGGCAGCCGCTGCGGCTCGGTCTCGTGGATCTCTTCTACTACGACGACGAGCAGTTCTGGTTCCACGACGGGCGCCTGCTGCTGCGCGGCAACAACGGGACCGGCAAGTCCAAGGTCCTCGCGCTCACCCTGCCGTTCCTGCTCGACGGGTCCCTCGCCGCGCAGCGGGTCGAGCCCGACGCCGACCCGAAGAAGCGGATGGAGTGGAACCTCCTGCTGGGCGGGGACCACCCGAACAGCGAGCGGCTCGGCTACACCTGGGTGGAGTTCGGGCGCCGGGACGCGGCCGGCCAGGAGTACTTCACGACCCTCGGGTGCGGGCTCAAGGCCGTCACCGGCCGCGGGATCGCGAAGCACTGGTTCTTCGTCACCGACCGCCGGGTCGGCGACCTGCGACTCGTCGACCCGACCGGCGTCGCCCTGACGCGCGAGCGGCTGCGCGACGAGCTCGAGGGGCGGGGCCGGGTGTATGACACCCGGGACGAGTACCGCCGAGCGGTGGACGAGGCGTTGTTCGGGCTCGGCCAGGACCGGTACAGCGCGCTCGTGGACCTGCTCATCCAGCTGCGCCAGCCGCAGCTGTCCAAGCGCCCGGACCAGCGCGCCCTCTCCAGCGCGCTGACCGAGGCCCTCACCCCGCTGGACCAGGCCGTCATCGCCGACGTCGCCGAGTCGTTCCGCAGCCTCGAGGAGGACCGCGCGCGGCTGCTCGAAGCGGAGTCCACGCATGACGCGGCGGCGGCGTTCCTGCGCCAGTACACCGCGTACGCGCGCGTCGCGTCCCGCCGCGCGGCGGCCGGGGTCCGCTCGGCGCAGAGCGAGTACGAGCGGGTGGGGCGCGAGCAGGTCGCCGTCGAGCAGGAGCTGCAGCAGGCGCAGTCCGACGTCGACGGCGCGACGGCCGCGGCGCGGGAGCTCGGCGTCGAGCGAAGCGGGCTGCACGGCCGGCAGGACGCGCTGCGCACCAGTCCGGAGATGGATGCCGCCCGCGAGCTCGAGCACGCGGCCGCGAGCGCCGCGGACGCGGACCGGGCCGCCGGGCTGGCGCGCCGGGACGTCGAACGGGCCGACGCGAATCTCGCCACCACCGTGCGTGAACGCCGCGACGCCGCTCAGGAAGAGGAGCGCGCCCGGTCCCGCGCGGCCGACACCGCCGCCGAGGCCTGCGAGCTGGCAGCCGCGGCCGGGCTCGCCGCGACCCACGAGGCCTCCCTGGCCGACGCCGGAGCGGCCCGGACCGCGCTCACTCGGCGCGCCGAGCAGCTCGCTCACGTCGGCACGCTCGTGACCGCCGCCGACGCCGCCCACGCTCGCGCGGAGCACCGCCACCAGGGATTCGACGAGGCGCAGGCGCGCGCGACGGGCCGCGCGGAGCAGGCAACGGAGAGCGAACGAACCGTCGATCGGGCGGTCACCGGGTACGGGGAGCGGCTGCGCGGCTACCTCGGGTCGTTGGCGGTGCTCGAGGTCAGCGACGCCGAGGAGGTCCTCGACCTCAGTGACGCGTGGGCCGTCAGCCAGGACGGCCCCGCGCCGGCCCGCCGGTCGGTGGACCGGGCCGCGGCCGCCGCATCCGAGCGGGTGGCCGCGGACCGCGCGCGGGCCCAGCATGAGGAGTCCGAGCTGTCGGCCGACCTCGCCGATGCGCACGAGCGGTTGGCGGAGCTCGAACGGGGGGTCGCGCCCGAGCCGCCGATCCCGCCCGCGCGTGACCCGCTGGCCCGTGCGGGCCAGCCCGGCGCGCCGCTGTGGCGCGTGACGGAGTTCGCCGAGGGACTCGAGGCGGCGGACCGCGCCGGGACCGAGGCGGCGCTCGAGGCCGCCGGGCTGCTCGACGCCTGGGTGCGCCCCGACGGTTCGGTCACCGACGTGGCGACCGGCGACGTCGTGCTCGGGGCCGGTGGGCCAACGGCGGCGCCCTCCCTCGCCGGCGTCCTGCTGGCGGCCGTCGATCCCGACGAGACGGGGACCGACGACGACGTCGTGCGCGGCGTCCTCGCCCGGATCGGCTGGGGAGAGGACTCGGGCGCCGCGGTCTGGGTCGACGCCAGCGGCGGGTTCGGGATCGGCCCGGCCCGCGGTCGATGGTCGAAGCCCACCGCGCAGTACGTCGGCGCCGGGGCCCGCGAGGCGAGCCGCCGGGCAGCGATCGGCGCGCTGCACGAACGCATCGGGCAGCTCGAGCAGCGTCTCGACCTGCTGCACGCACACCTCGACGAGCTCGAGGCCCGCCGCCGCGAGGGCGAGCGCGAGCAGCAGGAGTACCCGCAGTCCGCGGAGACGGCGCTCGTGCTCGCACACGCCGGCGCGCAGTCCGCAGCTGCGGAGCTCGAGGCGGCCCGGTCCGCCGAGCGCGAGGCCGAGCGCACGTGGCAGGACGCGGCGCACGCCGCCCGCCAGGCGCAGGAGCTCGCGGTCGAGACGGCTCGGGATGTCGGCGCCGCGCACACGGCCGACGGACTGCGCCGCGACCGCGAGCACCTCGAGGCGTACTCGGCGGCGTTGCGGATCGCCCGCGACGCGCGGGACGCGGCCGCGCGAGCGTCGCGCGACCTGGCCGCGGCCCGCGCACGTGCGGACGCCGCCGGCGTCGAGCACGCCGACCGGGAGACGCGGTTCCTCGCCGCGGACCGGGCCCTTGCGCTCGCCGCCGCTCGACACCGGACCCTGAAGGGCACGGTCGGCAAGGCCGTCGCGGAGCTCCAGGAGGAGCTCGGCCGGATCCGGCTCGAGCTGGTGGCCCTGGACGCTCGCGAGGCCGAGCTCGTGGTGGACCGGGACCGCGCCAGCAGGCGCCTCGGGCTCGTCACCGGACGCATCGAGGGCCTGGCCCGCGAGCGCGAGGGGGCCGCGCATCGCCGCGAGGAGGCGTCCACGGTCCTGCAGCGGTTCACCGCGACCCAGCTGCTGCAGGTCGCGCTGCCGGACCTCGATGTCGCGGGTCCGGGCGCCGCGTGGACGGCCACGGCGGCGATCGCGCTTTCCCGCGAGGTCGAGGCGGCGCTGAGCGACGTCGTCATGGACCAGGAGACCTGGGAACGGGTCCAGCAACGCACGTCGAACGCGTTCACCGAGCTCAGCGCCCAGATGAGCCGGCACGGGCATACCGCCGTCTCCGAGCAGCATGAGGAGGGGATGACGGTACGGGTCTCGTACCAGTCGAAGGAGCTCGGGATCGACGTGCTCGTGGCCGACCTCGGGCGGGACATCGAGCTGCGCCAGCAGCTGCTCAGCGAGCGCGAGCGGGAGATCCTCGAGAACCACCTGGTCACCGACGTCGCCGGGCACCTGCACGAGCTGCTCTCCCGGGCGCAGGGCCAGGTCGAGGACCTGAACCGCGAGCTGTCCGGGCGCAAGACGTCCACCGGCATGCAGCTGCGGGTGCTGTGGCGAGCCCGACCGGACGGGCCGGCCGGGTTCGCCGTCGCGCGGAACCTGCTGCTCCGGTCGGACAACGCCTGGAACGCCGCCGACCGGTCGGCGATCGGGGGTTTCCTCCAGGAGCAGATCAAGACGGTCCGGATCGCGGATCCCACCGCGGGCTGGGCGGACCAGCTGCGGATCGCTCTGGACTACCGCACCTGGCACGACTTCACCGTCGAGCGCCAGCAGAACGGGCAGTGGCGACCGGCCACCGGACCGGCGTCGGGCGGGGAGCGGGTGTTGACCGTGTCCATCCCGCTGTTCGCCGCCGCCTCCTCGCACTACCACTCGGCCGGGAACCCGTATGCGCCGCGGCTGATCCTGCTCGACGAGGCCTTCGCGGGGGTGGATGACGACTCGCGCGCCAAATCCCTCGGCCTGCTCGCGACCTTCGACCTCGACGTCGTCATGACGAGCGAGCGCGAATGGGGCTGCTACCCGCAGGTCCCCGGGCTGGCGATCGCGCAGCTCGCACGGGTCGAGGGCATCGACGCGGTCGGCGTCACGCGCTGGCGCTGGGATGGCCGGGCCCGCACGCTCGACGTCGCTCCCGGCCCGGACTCCGCCGCGGGAGAGCCCCGCGAGAGCGACGTCGCGGTCGGCAGCCTGTTCGACTGATGGCTGACCCCGGAGACCTCCCGCGCCTGCGCCGGCTCCTCGGCGGGCCCGACCTCGATTGGCTGGTGCAGCGGGTCCGGGGCCGGATCGCGCTGGGGTCGCTCGGTCCGGACGGCCACCTCGCCGGCACGGTTCAGCTGCGCGAACCGACGACCGGACAGCGCGCGGCCGCCGCCGGCCTCGTCGGTCCGGCGCGTCGCGCGAGCGCCGTCCTGCGGGTCGACCTGGGCGAGCTCGAGGACCTGGTGCGCCGCGGTGTGTGGTCCGCGGGGCTGGCCGACGCGGTCATCATGTTGACAGGACCGGTCGCGAACCGGTCGGCCGAGCGCGCGGCCGAGGAGGCCGCGTGGGTGGCGGCCGGGGAGGGGTTCGCGCCCGGGCTGCTCGCCCATCCCGTGCTGGGGCCGTGGTGGGAGCGGTGGTGCGCGGCCGGGCAGCTCAAGCGGGCCGCCCGGTCCGAGGAGGTCCGTCGCCCGGGGCCTGCCGTGCGCGACGACGTCGGCGAGCGCGCAGCACTGCCCGACGTCGATGTCGACGTCGTCGCAGGCGCAGCACTGCCCGACGTCGCCCGGCGGCTCGCATCCCGGGCGGCCGACTGCCTGTGCGCGCTGCCGAGCGCCGGCGAGCCGCTCGCGGTGTTCGCCCGCCGGATCACCGGCGACGCCCACGCTCTGGATCCGACGCGCCCGTTGGGCCGACTGGTGCTCGCGGCGGTCAGCGCGCTGGGAGGGGGGATCGCGGCACCGGACGACTCGCTCGGGCCGCGCGAGGTCTGGGCGAGTGCGGGACTGCTGATGTCGGCCGTCTCGTCCACGGTGCTGTGCCTGGGGGTGCCGGGTTGGTCCGGGCCGGGCGGGTCCGGGCCGGGCGGGTCCGGGCCCGGTGGGTTCGCGCCGGGCGGGTCCGGGCCGGGCGGATCCAAGCCGGGCGGATCCAAGCCGGGTGGGTCCGGGCCGGGCGTCGATTCGCCGGCGCCGACCGCGGCAAGCTCGACCGCGTCCGCGCTGGCCGGCTGGCGTGCCACCGGAATCCCGGTCGTGCTCACGCTCGACCAGGTGCGTTCCGGCGGCGTCGGCGTGGTCCCGTCCAACGGACTGGTGCACGTCTGCGAGAACCCCAGCGTCGTCGAGATGGTTGCGAGCGAGGCGGCTCACCGCTCCGCGAGGGGCACCGAACCCTGGCCGTCGAGCGGCGGCGGGCCGGTGCTGGTCTGCACCTACGGTCAGCCGGGCGCGGCGGTTCTCGAGCTGCTCGAACGGCTCACCGGCGCCGGCGCCGGCGTGCGGTACCACGGCGACTTCGACTGGGCCGGGCTGCGCATCGCCGGGACCCTCGCGGCTCGGATCCCCTGGCAGCCGTGGCGGTTCGGCGCGATCGACTATGCAGACGCGGTGGTTGGCCGCGGCCGGGTGGTCCCCGGCCCGGCCGTTCCCCTACCCGATGCGGCTGATCCCGCCGCCCGACAACACCTGCCGCTCCGCGGCCCGCCCGCAGCGTCACCCTGGGACCCAGCCCTCGCCGTCGCGATGAGCGCGCACGGCGTCGCGATCGAGGAGGAAGAGGTCGTCGCCCGACTAGTGGCAGACCTGCTCGACTGAGGTCTCGTTGCTCGCCTGACGGTATGGTATCCAAAGGGATACCTGTCGGGGAGACGAGAGCGATGAGTGGTGAACTGCTGGAACGGGCTCGGCGAGATGCCGGACTGTCGCAGGCAGATCTTGCGCGCCGTGCGAACACGTCGCGACCGACGGTGTCGGCGTACGAGCACGGACGGAAGTCGCCAACGCTCGCGACCGCCGCCAGGTTGCTGGCCGAGACAGGGAACGAGCTCACTGTGAGGCCGTTGGTCGAGTTCGCGGAACGCCCGCTGGCAAGAGGTCGTTCGACCCGCGTACCTACGCGGCTTCCCCGACTCCACGTCGAGCAAGCACTCGCCACCATCTCACTTCCGCTCCACCTCAACTGGTCCGGGCCTGCGCGTACGTTCAACCTGGCCGACCGTTCAGCCCGAGCTCAGGTATACGAGATGGTCCTGCGCGAGGGGCTGCCCGAAGACGTCTTGACCTACGTGGACGGGGTTCTTCTGGTCGATCTTTGGGACGACCTCGTTTTGCCGCGCGACCTCCGGGCGGCGTGGGATCCCGTGATTGACCAGGCGCTCGGGCGGACCGCTTCGTGAACGATCCTGGGGACAACCAGGAGAGTCCGCGCTGACCAGCTTTCAGGTGCAGGTCGCGAAGTTGTTCTTCGCGCTCCCTGCGGCTTCAGGTTTCCTGCTCGCGGGCGGAGCCGCGCTCATCGCGCAACACCTCTCGACGAGGCCCACGCAAGACCTGGACTTCTTCACCCAGACTGCGGACGACGTTCCCGTTGTCCGAGCCGCGTTCGAAGATGCGGCCGGTGTGCGCGGGTGGACCATCGAACGGATCAGCGACACGCCAACCTTCTGTCGTCTCGTTGTGCACGGCGAGGAGGATCTGCTCGTTGACCTCGCCCTCGATTCACCACCCGGAAAACCCCCGAGCGCGAGCTTCGTTGGGCCGACATTCGCGCCCGAGGAACTCGCCGGACGCAAGCTGCTCGCTCTCTTCGATCGGGCTGCGGCGCGCGACTTCGTCGACGTGTTCGCTCTCTCAAAGCGATACAGCAAACAGGGACTGCTCCGAGAGGCGGTGGCCGTTGACGCAGGCTTCGATCCCAGCGTCCTGGCCGAGATGTTCCGAACGCTGAACCGCTACGCGGACGCTGATCTCCCGGTGAACACCGGTGACGCGCCCGCACTCCGCGCATTCTTCGCAACGTGGCACGACGAGCTCGAGACCTGAGCCGGCTCGCCGCCCGAACGAAGCACTTGAGGTAAGAACCCCGCTCCGCCCCAGCGGTTCGGCCACCCAGCCCTCGCCCACGTGTCGGATCCGTGAGTGTGGAGCATGTGACGGATGGGGCAGAAGTTGCTCCGGAACCCACCCGAGCCCGTCCCACGAGCCACTTCCGTCCCATGCTCCGCACGGACGATTCGGGCCGGCCGACGCGAACGGCCCCAGACTGCGCTGCCGCCACCTCGCACAATGTCTAGGCTCGACCCATGGCGACCTACTTCGACGTCCACCCGCAGAACCCCCAGGCCCGTTCCATCTCGCAGGTCGTCGCGATGCTGCGTGACGACGGCCTGATCGCCTACCCGACCGACTCCGGCTACGCCCTCGGCTGCCGGATGGACAGCCACACGGGCGCGGACCGCATCCGTTCGATCCGGCGGCTGGACAGCCATCACCACTTCACCCTCGTATGCAGCGACTTCGCGCAGCTGGGCCAGCTCGTGCACCTCGACAACGCGCCGTTCCGCGCGATCAAGGCGTCCACCCCCGGCCCGTACACCTTCATCCTGCCCGCGACGAAGGAGGTCCCGCGCAAGCTCGCGCACCCGAAGAAGAAGACCGTCGGAGTGCGGATCCCGGACCACACGGTCGTGCGGGCCCTGCTGCACGAGCTCGGCGAGCCCCTTCTGTCCAGCACCCTGCTCATGCCCGGCGCCGACACGGCGATGACCCAGGGCTGGGAGGTCAAGGAAGAGCTCGACCACCTCATCGACGCCGTGATCGACGCCGGCGACACCGGGTCCGAGCCGTCGACCGTCGTGGACTGGTCCGAGGACGTCCCCGTGGTGGTCCGAGTCGGCGCGGGAGATCCGTCGCGCTTCGAGTGACGGGTCGTGCGGGCGGGCGCGGACGGCGCACACTCGGTGCATGCGACAGACCACCCGCTGGGAAGACAAGACCAACGCCAACCCCGACCACTCGCACTGGTACATCGAGCGGTTCCGGGAGATGGCCGCCAAGGGCGCGGACCTGGCCGGCGAGGCGCGGCTGATCGACGCGATGCTCCCCCGCGGAGCTCGCGTGCTCGACGGCGGTTGCGGCCCGGGCCGCGTCGGCGCCGAGCTCGCGGCCCGCGGGCACACGGTCGTCGGGGTCGACGTCGACCCGGTGCTCATCGAGGCGGCCGTCGCGGACCACCCTGGGTCGCAGTGGCTGGTCGGCGACCTGGCCGAGCTGGACCTGCCGGCCCGCGGGGAGGCCGAGCCGTTCGACGTCGTCGTGGTGGCCGGGAACGTCATGACGTTCCTCGCGCCGGGCACCGAGGTCGAGGTGCTGCGCCGGCTCGGCGCGCACCTCGCCGCCGGCGGGCGCGCCGTGATCGGGTTCGGCGCCGGGCGCGGGTACGTGTTCGAGTCGTTCTTCGCCGACGTCGAGCAGGCCGGGCTGCGGCTCGACGGGGCGTTCTCCACCTGGGACCTGCGCCCGTTCACGGACGAAGCCGACTTCCTGGTCGCGGTGCTGAGCCGCGGCGGCGCCTGACGGCGTCCCCGGACCGCGCGGGAGCCCGCCGATGCCGTCCTCGCGCGGGCGCAGGAGCTCGCGGAAGCCTGAGAGGCTCGCCTTTCGAGGTATACCAAAGGTATCCTCGACTCATGTCCCTCACGACGATCAAGGTCGACTCGGCAGTTCGCGACCGCCTCAACGCCGAGGCACACCGGCTCGGCCTGACCGCCGGCAGCTTCGTCGAGGAACTGCTCGAAGCCTGGGCCCGTGAGCAGCGATTCGCGGCCATGAGGCAGGCGATGGCGCAAACGCCACCGGACCTGCTCGCCTCCTACCGAGCTGAGACGTCAGCGTTCGACGCCCTCACCGGCGATGGCCTCACCAAGGAACCAACCGCCACATCCGAACCGCGGTGACCGGCCCCGTCTCGCTCGGTCGCGGAGCGGTCGCGTGGGCCGAGCTCGACCCGACGCGCGGACGCGAGCAGTCCGGTCGCCGCCCGATCCTCGTCGTGGCCTCGAACGCCTACCTCGAAGCCGTGACCACAAGGGCGCTCGTCCTTCCGGTGACGACGGTCGACAGAGGCTGGGCGAACCACGTATCCCTTCGCGGGAACGTCGGCCTCGACCACCCGAGCTGGGCCATGACCGAGCAGGTCCGCACCATCGCCCGCGAGCGGATCGTCGAGGTCGTCGGGCTCGTGGACGACGCGACGCTGGCCGACGTCGGGGTGTATCTGCGGGACTTCCTCGGGCTGTGACCTCCTGACCCGCCTCGCCGGAGACACCTGGCAGCGGGCGGGAACATCGCGACTCACAGTTGCCAGTTGTAGGCCGAAGTAGTTGCTACGTGTAGGCCAGCGACTTTGCTAGCTCGCGGGCGACCTGATCGACGGGGCGCCGGCAGCGTTGGTTCACTCGGCCAACACCCGCGTTACCACGGCGCTTCGTGCCCTCGCCGTCATCACGCGAACCGAGAACGGCCACCACCGGCCGACGGCGTCTCTCAACGACAGGGAGACGGAGTAGCCGAGCCCGCTGGGGCCGGGCCGACATAACTCGCGATGCTCCCGAATGCGACATGGTTCGTTACTTCCGGCTCAAACTTCAGCCGCTCAACGATCGGGTCGTCGACACATCGTCGATAGCATCCGAATGGGCGTTGGCGCACAGGCGTTGACCCGCCGGACAGGCTTGAGTCGCTTCTGCTCGCTCAGGTAGGCCCGGGTCATCGTTGGCGCTGGCGCAGTGGCCTAAGGCACGGCGTCGCGGACCTTAGGAGCACGGGCAAGTGACGTTCGACCACCAGGCGTGGAAGCCCGACGCGACCCTCGTTCGCGAGGTCGAGGAGCAGTTCACTCGGACCATCGAGTCGTACAGGATCCACCCGAACCTAGTCTCCGAGCATGCGAACCATGAGGAGTCGATCCGCACCGGAGGATATGCCGTTCGGACGCTCCTCGAACTGGTGCAGAACGCTGCAGATGCGCTTGCAGGCTCGGGCCACGCGCACGGCGAGCATGCGGGCCGCGTCGAGATCGTCCTCGACACCGAGAACTGCATTCTGTACTGCGCGAATGCTGGCAGGCCATTTTCGGCAACTGGGCTTACCGCAGTCACGATGGCCCACCTCAGCGGCAAGCGCGGCGACGAGATCGGGCGCTTCGGCCTCGGCTTCAAGTCCGTGCTGGCGGTGGCCCAGGCTCCCCAGGTGCTGAGTCGATCGATTGCGTTTGAGTTCAACTCTGCCAGCGCACGCCAGGCGCTCGCCGGTGTCACGACGGCGAAGCGCTATCCCGTTCTGCGCACGGCGACGCTGCTCGACGCGGTGGCCGAGTTCGAGAAGGACACTGTGCTTGCGGATCTGGCGACATGGGCGTCGACCATCGTCAAGCTCCCTAACGCCACAAACCTGGAGCGACTGCGCCAGGAGATCAAGGACTTCAGTTCCGAGTTCCTCCTGTTCGTCGGTGCGGTCCGTGAGGTGCGTCTGCGCGTGGTCGGCGCCGAACCGTACGAGACGACCCACACGTCCCAGGACCTGGGCAACGGCATCCTGCGAATCGCACGACCAGGGGGTGACGGCGACGACTGGATCGTCGAGAGCCGCATGCACGCTCCGTCAGCCGATGCGCGGCGCGAGGTCGGCGAAGTGGTCTCGAGAGCCGAGGTCAAGGTGACCGTCGCGGTGCCCGTCCAGCAGACGCGGTTGCGGATCGGCGAGTTCTGGTCCTACTTCCGTCTGCGGGACACGACCTCGGCCTCGGCCCTGTTCAATGCTCCCTGGAGCGTGAACGACGACCGGACGACGTTGCTGCCGAACGACTACAACCGGGAGATCGTTCGGACCCTCTCAGGGATCTTCGTCGGACTGCTGCCTCGTGTGCGCACGGACGCCGACCCTGCCGCGCACCTCGACTTCATGCCTGCCCGAGGTCGCGGACAGGAGAGCCACGGGTTCGGCGACGAAGCGCTGGCGGCGCACGTCCTCCGCCTCGCAGGCGACGGCAACTTCATCCCCGACGCCATCGGTGTGCTTCGGACGGGCGCAGCAGTACGACCCCTTGACACTGCAATCCGGTTCGACGCCGTGGTCCACCAGGGCTGGATCGAGTCGCCCAACACCGGTGATGACGTCCCGCACTGGCGCTGCTACTCGACGCCGGCTCGCGCGACACGGTTGCGCGATCTGCTCCTGGCGGGAGTGGACGCAGGCCTCGACCCGACCGCCCGAGACACCAGGCTCGCGCTCGAGCGCATGCCAAAGCGGGGGCTGCTCACGTGGCTGCGCGAGTGGGCCGAGGGCGATGACCCGGTGTCGGCTGCCAACGCTTTTCGGACCGTGGTCAAGAACTCTTCACTCGAGGACATCGATAGGGCCAAGGTCATCCCGACGTCCGCGGGCATGCGGGCGCTCGCCGACAAGGACGTCGTCTTCTTGCGCCGTGTAGCGGACCTTGAGATTGAGGGCGCCGCATTCGTCGACGCGGCTTTCCTCGCGCAGGACAAGGTGGAGAAACTCCTCGGAGACAGGGGGTTCCGCGACCTCGACCCCGAGGCGATCCTCAACGCGCGATTGGCGACACTCCCATCGGATCCGGGCGGTGACGATCTCGCCAAACTCTGGGACTCGGTGGTATCGGTCTCGATCCCGGCCGCCACGAGAGCGATGGTCTCCTCACACGCCGCGATCAAAGTACCCACCCTTGACGGCGGCTGGTCGTGGCCGCAGCAGGTCATTGACCTCGACGTGGTGCTTTCTGAGACTTTTTCGTCAAGGCTGCTCGACCGGCGTCGCTGCATGCCTGATGTCGCCCATCGACTCGGTGTCGTCCAGGAGCCCATAAAAGACTTCGCGCTGGATGAAGAGCCGGCGTGCGAATCGTTCGTCGAAGCGGTGCTCGCCGATGTGAACGCGCGGCGGGGCCCAGGAGAACGTCCGATCGAGAGGATCGAGTTCACTCCGGGCGAAGGCGCGGGGCCGTTCTCCGTGCTCTTCATGCTGAGGGACGCGGAGGCGCCCCTCAGCGTTCGCGAGGCCTGGACCACATCCATGCTTGCGTTCGGCGAGAGCGAGTGGATCTGCGAGGACCTCGACTCCGGTCGCACCCACGCCTTCGTGTCGCCCGCACGTTGGGCTGTCGAGCAGGCGGGCGTGCTCAACACCACCCGTGGGCACCGCCCGCCGCGCGACGTCGTCGCCCCATCGTTGGTGCGTTTCGCCGGACTGTTGCCGCTGTACAGGGGCCCGCGCCATGTCGCGGACGTCCTCGACCTGCCGGACGAGCTCGATGCGGTACCGCCTCACGTCCTGCGGGAGATGCTCGAGGGGACTCTGTTCCCAAAGGTTGATGACGTCACCCTCGTGGAGTTCGTGTTGACGGCAAGCCGCTGCGGTCTTGCCGGCGCGAAGCCTGCAACGGTTCCCGCGCGTGTGAAGCACGCGATCGAGGCCCACGCGCCTTCGACCGTCTATCTCGCCACGACCGACGAGGAGGAGGGGTTCCTGCGAACCCGTGGGCGCCCATACCTTCGCATCTCGATAGACCAGGTTGACGAGATGGTCGACCTCGTCGGATGTCGCCGGTTCGAGGACAGCTTCTCGTTCGCCATGGTCATCGAAGGTCAACAGGACGCTCAGCGGATCCTCGACGTCTACACGGGCCTGCGCAACGAGTTCGGGGTGCGGCTGGGATCCTCCAAGGTCACACGCGCTCTTCTGGTCGCGAAACGGGTCACGACGGAGGAGGGCGTGGAGGACCAACCTCTCGACTGGCACCTCGACGGCTCCGAGCTGATCGTCAGAAGCGACGCGGACGAGACCCGAATCCTTCGGTTCGTGAACGAGGCATTCGTCCTCGGGCTCGACAACGCACGACTTAGCGTCGTACTCAAGGTCGGCCTCGACCACCAGCTCGAGCGACTTCGTCTGGAGGCCCAGTCGATCGACTCCGACGCTGAGCGTCTTGACCTGTATATCGGGAAGGACGACCTCAAGGAAGCGTTGCCAAGCGGTCTCTGGACGGCGCTCGACGTGCAGGGCCTCGTCGACGACGAAACGTCCGTCGCCGAGTTGTTCATCACGGTCTATGGGTCCGACTCGCTGCGCATCTTGGCCGATCGGTTCCGCGAGGTGGGCTTTCCCGACGTCCCGAAGACCTGGGCCGGTACCCCGTCCGCGATCTCCTGGGTGCGCAAGATGGGCTTCGGACCGCAGTTCGCGGGTCAGCGAAACCAGCCACGGCCCGAGGAGTTCGTCGTGGCAGGTGCCGTCCGCCTGAACAAGCTGCACACGTTCCAGAAGAAGATCAGCGAGGACCTGAGGACGGTCCTGACCCAGCCGTCTGTCGACGGGCCGGCGCAAAAGGGCATGGTCGAGTTGCCTACCGGCGCGGGGAAGACACGCGTCGCGACCGAGACCGTGCTGAGACTGTTCGTCGACGAAGTGCTGTCCGGGACGATTCTGTGGATCGCCCAGTCCGCAGAGCTGTGCGAGCAGGCCGTACAGACATTCGAGTCGGTCTGGCGGTACCTGGGTGACGCGCGTCCTCTGACAATCGGTCGCCTGTGGGACACGAACACCGTCCACGAGCCGGACACCGAGCTCTCCGTCGTCGTGGCCACCGACGCCAAGATCGAGGCGATTATGGCCCGTCAGGATTATGAGTGGCTCAGTAAACCGACCGCTGTGTTCGTGGACGAGGCCCACCGGGCGGGCGGCTCGACTCGCTACACGACCATCCTGCGGTGGCTCGGTGTCGACGGTCGCAGCTGGGAGCGTCCGCTGGTGGGCCTTTCTGCGACACCCTTCAAAGGTCGGGCAGGCGAACACAGCGGGACCAAGGAACTGGTTGCCAGGTTCGGCACCAAGCGGATCACCGCGTTCGAGTCGGACGCTTACCGCGAACTCGGCAAGCTCGGAGTGCTCGCGAAAGTCCGACACGAGGTGCTCCCGTCGGGCGTCCAGGTCGAGCTGAGCCACGCCGAACGCAGCGCACTCGAGACGAACCGCCTCATCGACCGGAACGTCTACGAACGGATCGGTCGTGACGAGCAGCGCATGCGGGTCCTCGTCGAGCACATCATGAACCAGGACCCCGAGTGGCCGATCCTCGTGTTCACACCGAGCGTCCTCTCGGCCCAGGTGCTCGCTGCCTCGCTGCGCTACCGCGGCGTCAGCGCCGCGTCAGTGAGCGGGCAGACTGGCCGCCAGGAGCGACGGACTGTCATCAGGAAGTTCCAGGACGACGAGATCAAGGTGCTTGCCAACTGTGACCTCCTTGCCCAGGGATTTGACGCACCCGGCGTCAAGGCGCTGTACATCGCACGCCCCACGTTTAGCCCTGGTGCCTACATCCAGATGGCCGGCCGCGGGCTCAGAGGCAAGGAGAACGGCGGCAAGGAGGAGTGCCTGATCGTCGACGTCGCCGACAACTGGGGTGCAATGAACGACTTCCTCGGCTACCGCGACTACGAAGATCTCTGGAAGCAAGCGCGCGGATGATCCTGGTCCCGGCTCTGGTTGACATAGAAAAGTTGTCGGTGAGTCCGGCAGAACGAACCGTCGCCCGCCTGCTGCGCGACGTCGACGCCGATCCGGACGCGGTCGCCTTCTACTCGGTCGGTCTGCGCTCGCACGCATACAAGCAGCAGGCCGAAGCAGACTTTGTGATCCTCTGGCGCGGGACGGTCGTCGTCGTGGAGGTGAAGGGCGGGGGCGTCCGCAAGCACGACGGAGTCTGGTACTCAGTCGACCGCCGCGGGGACTGGAACAAGTTGACGAGCTCGCCGATGGAGCAGGCGCGCTCGGCTGCCTATGCCCTCAGGGACATCCTGAAGGAGCAGGGCGCCGGATGGTTCGCCCACGAGGCTGTCGTCGTGACCCCCGACATCGACGGACCACCAGACGCTGTCGGCTGGCTCCCCACGCACTGGTTTGCCCGTGACCGGACAACCGCCGACGGTCTAGCGAAGGGCCTCGACGCGGTCGTGGCTGGCGGCCGTCAGGCGCCTTCCGGACAGAAGCTCGCGCGGGTGGACGAGCTTCGGACCCGCCTTTTCGGTGAGTTCACCCGGATGCCTGTCGTCGACGCGCAGCGCGGCGCCGTGATCGAGGAGCAGAACCGTGCGACGGCTGGCCAGGCGCGCGTCCTTGCGTCCTTGGCGCGGAACCAGCGCGTGCTCGTGTACGGCGGCGCGGGGACGGGGAAGTCGCTCGTGCTGGTCGAAGCTGCCAAGCAAGAGGCGGATCAGGGCCGCACCGTACTGGTCACGTTCCGCTCACCGTCCCTTGCCCAATACTTCGCACCGCACCTCGGCGACCGGCCGGTCGACGTCGTGCCGTTCGAGCAGCTCGACGCTGCAGGTCGCTACGACGTGGTGCTGGTGGACGAGGCACAGGACCTGATGTTCCCCGAGGCCATGGACCGTATCGACGCGGTGGTCGTCGGGGGGCGGGCCGGGGGTCGCTGGCGGATGTTCCTCGACCCCAACAACCAAGCACATGTCGACGGCGCCTATGACGAGGATGTCGCGGCACTGGTCGTGGACGAGGCCATGACAGTCGACCTCAACCTCAACGTGCGCAACACCCGAGCAATCGTCCACGTCGTGCAGGAGTACCTCGGTGCGGACATCGGCGACCCGGGAATCGTGAATGGTGAGCGAGTTCGCTGGCACACGACCGACGGCCCCGTCGCGCTCCCTGACGGAGAGGCCGTCGCCGCCGAGTTGGCCTCTGAGGGAGCTCGTCGGGGCGACATCTGGATCATCGACCCTTGCTCCGTCGAACCGCCGTCGACGACGCCGCAAGGATTCGTCGTGACCAGCCCCCGCTTCGCCAAGGGACTCGAAGCCGAGCATGTGGTGGTGTGCGGTCTGCCCGCGACGTTCGACGATCCCGGGACCGCAGCCCTCTACGTCGCCGTCACAAGAGCCCGCGTCTCTTTGCATCTCCTCGTGTCCAAGGAAGACACGCGACGCCTCAAGCAACTCGTGCGGCAACGGATGGCGACCAAATGACCCTCACCCGTGCGCAACATCTGGTTCTGGAGCATCTCCGTTCCGCCTACGTCGGGCCCGACGGCGGCGACGACGAGGTCGTCACGAATCTGCCCAACAGGCAGTACGCCGTAGGCATGCTCTTTCCGCGGGAGGTGGCTCCTCCGGTCGAGGACGAAGGTGTCGTGCTGGACGAAGTAGACGAGGTCGACGTCGACGCTGCTATCGCGTCAACCGGAGAGCTCGAGGAGGCCAGCGCTGGCGTTCCGATCGCTGAGGACTGGCGGCCGTCGTCAATCGCGATCTCCTTCGTCACGGACCGACCCTCGGTCCGGTGCGACCTCACCGGGGCGACCTACCGCGCAGTCGAAGGGGACGGACCGCCAAGCTGGCTGCGCTTGCCGTTTTGGTTCCAGGACCTCGACCTGGCTCGCGAACAGCAGCATCGCGAGCGCGCGGCAGGCAACGTGCCGATCGAGGTCGGATCTCGCTGGAGAACGTTTGGCGACGCGTTTCTCGTGACCGTTCACGTGCGTGTCCTCGCCGCCGCGTCCGGGGAGGCCCGAATGGATGCCGCCAATATGCTGTACCAGGTGCGACTTACCGTCACGCCTCAAGAAGGCGGTTCGATTCGTGAGTACGACACGCACTCCTCATTCGACATTGACGACGAATCAGCCGAGCTTCGTCTGCGGTACCGCAAGCGAAAAGTCTTCGCGGTCGGCCACGGAATGGCCGCAGACTGGGACCTGACCGAACGCGGGCGCTGCACCCGGGTGTGGCTCGATCCGGTGCCATCTTTCGTAGTGCCCGCCGTCGAAACCACCGCCTTCGAAGAGTCGGCGGCCGAGGCGCGGGCCCTGAGCCTCGCCCACCTAGCCCGTCTGGACTCATCGCCGCGCGAAGTTCTCGCGTCGATGGATGCCTTCGTCGACGCCTTCGCGACCTGGGTCGCAGCAGAGGCGGATCGGGTTGATTCGTTCGGTGCCGACGCACTGGTGGCAGAGCGGATCGTCGCGCGCTCGGAGTTCGCTCTGCGGCGTATGCGGGACACCGTCGCCCTCCTCCGGAGAGACGACAAAGCTGATCTGCGGTCGGCGTTTGCGATCGGCATGGCGGCGATGCGCTTGCAGATGTGGCAGTCGGCGCTCGCTCGGGGCGACGTGGACCCGGAGCCCAGGTGGCGCCCGTTCCAGTTGGGGTTCCTGCTCGTCGCCCTGGGCTCGACAGTCGACGAGAGCCACGTCGAGCGCGAGCTTGTCGACCTGATCTGGTTCCCGACCGGCGGTGGCAAGACGGAGGCCTACCTCGGGCTCGCCGCTGTCGAGATCTTCCGTCGTCGGATCGTCGACGGGGCCGGCGGTGCGGGCACGGCGGTACTGACTCGGTACACGCTCCGGTTGCTGACGGCGCAGCAGTTCCAGCGCGCGGCGTCGCTCGTTTGCGCCATGGAGATGCTTCGACGGTCTGATCGCATCGGTGACCCGCGAGCCAGGGGCATGGTGCCCTTCACGATCGGACTGTGGGTGGGCAACGACGTGACCCCAGGTACGAGGAAGGAGGCCAAGGCCGCGCTGGAGCGCCTCTACAAGGCAGCGCGCCCTGAGGAGGCGAACCAGTTCCAGTTGGAGAGCTGCCCGTGGTGCGGCTCTGCACTGCTGCCTTCCGCGCGATCATCGACGTCGAGCGAATACGGCGTCAGGCTTGTCGGCCGCGACGTCGTGATCCACTGCCCCAGGTCCTCGTGCGAGTTCAGCGACGAACTGCCGGTGGTCGTCGTCGACGAGATGCTCTATGACAACCCGCCGACGATCCTTCTCGCCACGGTCGACAAGTTCGCCCGCCTGCAGTTCCTTCCGCGTGCCGGGCGTCTCCTTGGTTTGAGCAGCTCGTTCCGTCCGCCGTCGATGATCATCCAGGACGAGCTGCACCTGCTGTCGGGGCCGCTGGGAACCACGGTCGCGGTCTTCGACGCGGTCATCCAGATGCTGATCGCGGCGGGCGGTGGGACGCCCAAGATCATCGCGTCCACCGCGACGATCCGGGCGTCAGACGAGCAGGTTCAGGGACTCTACGGTCGCGCCGTCGCCCTGTATCCCCCGTCCGGTCTCGACGACGACCGCACCTACTTCTCCAGCCCCGTCAGGAGCGGTGAAGGTCGGCTCTACCTCGGTCTCATGCCGCAGGCGCTCTCGCAGATGTCCGCTACGGTCTCCGCTGCCTCACCGCTGATCGAGATCCCTGGAGTACTCGCGCAGCACGAGGACTCGGGTGTCGACCGCGACGCCTACTGGACCGCGGTTATGTATCACAACAGCCTGCGCGAGCTCGGTCGCACGGGAACGCTGGTCGTCGACGACGTGAATGGCCGACTCGAACCCAGGGCGGACCGGCTCGGACTTGCTCTCCGAACGGTCCGGGCTGAGAGGGTTCTCGAGCTCACAAGCCGGCGCGGGCCGGAAGAGCTTCCCAACGACCTGCGTGAACTCAGACGCAGCGCGGACGACTCCGGCCAGGCGGTAGACGTCGTACTTTCCTCGAACATGCTGTCGGTGGGCATCGACATTCCCCGCCTTGCCCTGATGCTGATGGTCGGGCAGCCCAAGACGACCTCGGAGTATATCCAGGCCACCAGCCGCGTCGGCCGCGGCAAGGTGCAAGGCGTTGTGACAACGCTTTTCCGGTCGAACCGCGCTCGCGACCGTTCTCATTTCGAGACCTTCCGGGGTTACCACGAGGCGCTTTATCGCAGTGTCGAGCCGACGAGTGTGACCCCATGGTCGCTCGCGTCACGCGAGCGCTCACTCGCGGGAGCCCTCGTCACCCTCCTCCGGCATCTGGGTCCGAACCTCGCGGACAACGACGCCGCCGCCCGGTTGGACCTCCAGGACCCGGCACAGCGGACGTCGATCGATGCACTCGTCGCGCGGTTCGTCGAACTTGTGGAGCGGTCTGACCAGGTGGAGGCAGAAGACACGCGCGAGCGGGTCCGGGTACTTCTCACGCAGTGGGACCGGCGTGCGCGAAGCGCCCGAGAGTCGGACGGGCCCCTGCTCTACGAACGGCACAAGCCGGACGAGAACTCGCTGTTCAGGCGATTCGGTCAGCAGGGCGAGGGGTGGCTCGTCGCTGACTCCATGCGGTCGGTCGAAGCGAACGTGGCCGTTGACGTGCGCGAACCTTTCGAAGGAGGTCACGGTGGAACGGATAAAGCATGACCTCCGCCTGTCCGAGACAGTCTCCCCGTTCGGTGTGGGCGCAATCGTCGACATCCGAGGTGAGTCTCTGATCGCTCCTGACACATCCTGGTGGGACAAGAGGTTCGCTCCCGAGATCCATTGCGAGCGGCTCGTGGAGCGGCTCGGCTCCGGCGTCCTGCGGGAGGCGCCGACCCACCCCGATCGTGCAGGCAAGAACACGGTCGGCCTCCTCTACTGGCGGTTTCCCACCTGGCGGTTCTGCGAGCGGTGCTCTCGGTTATCGCAGCAGACCGGTCGCAACAAAGGAAAGTGGATCAACAAGTGCGATTGCGGCGGGGCGCTGGTCCCAATGCGCTACGTCGCCGTCTGCGAGAAGGGCAGCCACCTCCAGGACATCCCGTGGTTCAAGTGGGCCCACCGGGGCCACGATGGCGGTGTCACCGAGTCGGTGCGCCTGTGCCGCGCGTACAAGGAGCTACGGTTCGTCCGCTCCGCCAGACATGGCGAAGGACTCAAGTCGCTACGCGTGGAGTGCGGCGCGTGCGGCAGGTCACGGTCTCTCTCCGACCTCGTCATGAAGAGCGCGCTCGAACGCGACGGGATCCGTTGCAAGGGCGTCCAACCCTGGCAGGAGCCGAAGCCTGGAAGCGCCTGCGATCACGCTCTTGTCGCCACGCAGCGCGGGGCCACCGGCAACTACATCGCCGACCGCATCTCCGCTCTCGACATCCCCGAGGAGCAACCGCGTTCCGTCGAGATCGCCGATGCCATCCGAGGTCACATGTTCTTCGACAAGGTCGTTGCCGACAACGGTGGGCCGCAGGCGGAGGTCGTTGCTGGATGGATTGCCGCCGAGCTCGGGGTCACAGCCGAGGAAGTCCTCAGGGGCGCTGCGTGCGGCGGCGAACCTGCCGACGACGTGCTGCTCGACCTCAAGGACGGCGAGTGGGCAGCCTTCCTCAAGAAGCTCGCCTCGCCGGGTCGGGATCGGAGCGAAGGCGACTTCGTCGTCGACAGCTGGAGCGTGAGTGGTCAGAACGGGGTGCCCGTTACGCTCGCGAACAGGTTGACTGCGGTAGGTCAGGTTCGACGCCTTCGTGAGGTGCGTGCGCTGAAGGGCTTCAGGAGGTACGCCGCCGATGCCGACATGATCCATGCCGACCTATCCATCGACGGGAAGCGCAGGCCCGTCTACCCGGCGGTCGAGATGTATGGGGAGGGCATCTTCCTCCAGTTCAACGAGTCCTATCTCGTCGAGTGGGAGAAACGTCCCGAGGTTCAGGCCCGTGCCGCCATCTTGGCTGGCCGACGCGCGGATTCGGTGTGGGCCCTACGGCTCGACGTGCCGGAGCCACGCTTCGTCGCGCTGCACACCATCGCGCACCTGCTGATCCGTCGGCTGGCCTACGCCTCTGGGTACTCGTCGGCTTCGCTCCAGGAACGCATTTACGCGAACACCGACCGTCCGGACCACACCGCGGGCATTTTGGTCTACACCGCAGCGGGGGACGCCCAGGGAACCCTCGGTGGCCTCGTCCGCCTGGGCGCCCCAGAAAAGTTCGTCCCGCTACTACTTGCCGCGCTCGACGACGCCGACGTGTGCTCGAACGACCCGGTGTGCATCGAGAGCGACCGCCAGCGTGCATCAAGCCTGAACCTGTCGGCCTGCCACGGCTGCTCGCTCGTCAGTGAGACGTCGTGCGAGAGCGCCAACAGGCTCCTCGACCGCCAGCTTGTGCTCGGGGGCAGCGCGGTGACCGGGCTCCTGGACGGGGTTCTGGATGACATCAGGGCGCGCCCATTGGTGTGAGCGCAGAGGGGTCGCGGGCCGAGGTTGGCGGCCGGCCTGCTATGACGACGGTCTCCACCGTCTCGGCTACCAGCCGCGCGTCCTCGTGCTCCCAGAAGCGAAGAACCGTCCAGCCGCTCGCACGCAGGACTCGATCAGTCTCCGCATCGCGCTCGGCGTTGCGTCGCAGTTTCACGTCCCACCAGGCCGAGTTCGCGCGAGGCCGCGTGCCGTGCTCTGGGCAGCCATGCCAGAAGCACCCGTCTAGGAACACGGCGACTTTGGCTCGGGTGAACGCTACGTCAATGCTCCGCCTGGACATGCCCGGGACCGGGTAGGTCACGCGGTAGCGCAGCCCACCCCTGTGAAGCAGGCGGCGCAAGTCAAGCTCTGGCTGGGTGTCTCGGCGGCGCGCGAGACTCATCCGACGGCTGACTTCCGGACTCGACGCACCGGGATGTGGTCCGACGACAAGCATTCTGCAACGCTACCCGGCGGGAGGCGGGGGCCCTGCGATCAGCAGCTCGCGATTTCTTTGTGAACCACGTTTCTGCAGGTCAGTAGTAGGCCGGCGGTCCAGTAGACTGGCGTGATGGGATCGAAGGACTCAGCCGAGAAGCCAATCACGGTCCTGGATCTGTTCGCTGGATGCGGCGGGCTCACAGAGGGGTTCCACCAGTTCCGACCGGCGGGCGCGGACGTCCCGGCGTTCCGCAGCGTCGGTGCTGTCGAGTGGGAGCCCGCGGCCGCCGCCTCGTATGCGATGAACTTCGGAGCCGGATCTGAGCGGCCCCAGCACTACGACCCGCCAGAGATCATCTGTCGCGACATTGTGAGCTGGCAGCCCAAATGGGGACGAGGCGAGGTCGATGTTGTTGTTGGAGGCCCGCCGTGCCAGGGATTCTCCGGGCTCAACCGGCTCAAGGTCCGCGCCGGACGAAACGAGCTCTGGCAGGAATTCATCCGGGTGGTCGTCGTCCTACAGCCCAAGGTGTTCGTCATCGAGAACGTCGACAGGTTCGTCCGCTCAGTCGAGTTCAACGACCTTAAGGACAGGATCGGCAGCGGAGACCTCACCAACTACAAACTCGTCGAGGCGCCGGGCGCCGAGGTGAGTGACACAGACTGGCAGCGCGCGAGACGCTACTTGCTGAACGCGGCGGACTACGGTGCGCGACAAGCACGCCGGAGGGCGATCGTGATTGCGGTCCGCACCGACGTCGAACCGCTCCCAGACCAGATGCGGTATCCGGAGCCGACACATTCGCGACACTCGCTTTCTGAATCCAAGCTTAGCGGGCTGGATCTGCCACTTGATCACCTCCCGTGGTCCACAGTTGACGCTCTGTTTTCCGAGACAGCAAGGTTAACTCTCGAAAGCACGGAACTCCCTGCTGATAGATCAACGACTATTGAAGGCATCCCGGGCAAGTTCGCAGGACCGTTCGCCACGACGGAGTTGCACATCACGCGCAAGCCGGAGGCGATCTCCCGCGCTCGCTACAAGGCGGTTCCACCAGGAGGGAATCGCAAGGATCTGCGCGGGCGCTTCCTGTGTCGCACTGACGGCGGCGCGGAGATGATCATCGAGAAGGTCGGCAGTTTTCGGAACGAAGACGGGATACTCGAGCTTCTTGGTGCTCACAAGATCGTAGAAAATGGATTCACAACGTCAAGGAGGGTCTCAGTTCGGTCATACGAAGTCGAGCAAGCCAAAGAAACGGGTAAGTCTGGCCGCAGCAAGTCAGAGGCATTCCGCATTGTGCTCCGTGAGGGCGAGACGACCGGCGGAGCCACGCTTGAGTACTTGTCAACCCGAGCATGGGACGACCACGACGCGGGTGCGGGCGATGTCATGGGGCGTATCCGGAACGGACATCCGTCCGTGACGATCCGCACTGAGTTCTTCAAGCCGGAGAAGGGTCGCTACCTGCACCCCTTGGAGAATCGACCCATCACGCACTACGAGGCGGCGATGCTGCAGGGCTTCCCCAAGAATTTCCTGTGGTGCGGGTCGAAGACGGAGATTGCAAAGCAGATAGGCAACGCCGTCCCGGTCCCGCTCGCCATGAAGATCGCGGAGTCTGTCTTCGCCTATCTACGGCCCTCCGGGCCTTCGGCTCACGCGGGCATTGCCACCGACGCCGTGCTCGGGGGCCAGCCCTGACGCAGGCCGTCCGGGGCGAGTGGAAGGGCAATGGTCAGCGTCGAGCAGCCCACAGGTACGGCCATGTCGACCTTCACCGCCGGGAGCGCCGGAGCCTAACTAGCACCGACCTGGTGGGTCGACCGACGAAGAGCCAGCGACCGCAGAACGGTAGAGTTTGAATTCGCAAAACGGTAGTGCAGGCCGTTGAAAACGGGCTCATGTCGACGACTCCTGCCCGCCGCAACGACCCGGCAGATGCTCGCGTCGGCTGCCTCGTCACGGTTTCGCCGATGCGGTTCGAAATCAACTCCGTCCCAGCCGCTCCTATGCACGTCTTGCCAGGCCACTAGTGCGCGCCCTGCCGTCCGCGCTAGTTGAAGACGTTCCCCTTCGCGTCCTTCAGTACCCCGATCACAGCCCCGTGCACCTTCACGACGTCGTCCTGCACGAACACCACCAGGTCGCTCACGTCGCACCGCCGCGACAGATCGATCCGCACCGCGACATCCCCCGTAGCCAGCCGGTGGTCCACCGACCCGACCCGCTTCGCGCCGGCCTCGCTCGGCATCCAGGCCACGGACTTGTCGGGCACATTCTTCTCACGCATCAGCCCCGCGCCCGTCCAAATGTCGTCGACGAACTGAATCGCCGGGAACAGCGCGCCGCCGAAGTACGCCACGTCGGACACCGTCGCGCCGTCCGTGTACTCGCCGGTCCGGCGCACCGCGCGGGGCGGCAGCTCGAGCTCGCCCTGGGCCAGGGCCATCTCGATGCGGGTTCGGGCCCTGCTCGTCGCGTACTCGGCCGCGCGGCCGGCGTAGAAGAAGTCCCACAGCAGCCCGCGCGGGCTGGTCGGGCTGGTGAGCGTGTCGAGATCGGCCGACAGGTGTCCGCCCTCGCGGGCGAGCCGGACGTGGGCCTCGTACGCGTCGACGCCACTGTCGAACGCCCGGTTCGCCCAGCCCCGCGAGGTCAGCACCTCGATCGCCCGGGCCCGCACCACGGGGCTGACCTCCAGGACCTTGTCGGGCGGCACCGCCACGGCGACCGCAGCCGGCAGGTGGGTGAGGGTCTCCAGCGCGGGCCCGTGCACCCCCGCCGGCTGCGCGTTCCACGGCCGGTGCAGCACCGACCCGATGATCTCGGCCCACTCGTTGAACGCCGAGCCGAGCAGCTGGAGCCGTCGTGCCTCGCGGTTGGCCACGACGAACCGTTCCGCGGTCTCCCGGCGCCTGGCGAGCTCGTGCTGGACCTGCCACTCGAAGTGGCGGACCGCCTTGTAGTAGACGTGGTTGAAGAACACCCCGAGGGCCAGCGCGATGATCAGCATCCACTCGATGGTCTTCACCAGGTCGGACGCCGACATGTGGTCCTGCCGGTACGGCCAGTACCAGAGCGCGGCCGAGAACACGACGACGCCGACCCCGAGGACGCCCCATGCGGTGATCACGTGGCGCAGCGCCCGCTGCACAGCCTCGACGGCCGGCTGGGTCGTCGCCGTCGCGGACGCGTACGAGGTCGCGGCCTCCCGCAGCCGTCCCTCGGTCCGGGTCGCCAGGCTGTCGCTGACCCGCCAGGCCAGCGAACCTCGGCGCGCCTGGATCCACTGCTCGAGCGCCGCGACCTCGTCCTTCGCCAGCGCGAGCGCCGCCTCCGCCTGAGCCTCGGCGGCCTCGGCGGCGTCAGCGTCGCCGTCGGCGGCTGGCGCCTGCGCCACTGACGCCGCGACCGCCGCCTTCAGCTCGCCCATCGACGCGACGGCCAACGGCGCGTCGCACGCCCGGATCTCCACCCGACCCGACGTGATGAACCGGTCGTGCGGATCGGGCACCACCGACGACGGCGACAGGAGCTGCGGCTTCCCGGCGATCTCCGGCACCTCGTACGAGCCCGCGAGCTCGGACCCGTCCACCAGCCCGAAGCACGAGCGCCGCAGGTTCGCCCAGGTCAGCGGGTTGGGCGCCGCGACGCTGCCGCCCTCGGCGACCAGCATCTTCTCGCGCATCTCCCCGGACTGCGTCTCGAAGAACGCCCGGTTGCGCCGGACGATCTCGTCGATCGAGCTCGGCCGGAACCGCACCACCTGGTCGCCGTCGTGCCCGATGATCGCCCCGGTCGCGGCGTTCTCCACGACCCGTCGGCCCCGGCCGGCGAGCACCCGGAACGCCGCCGCGAACAGCTGGGCGTTGAACAGTGCGGCGTCCCGGAACGCGGCCCGGAAACCCCGTTGCACCCGCGTCGGCGCGGGCCGGGCAGCGGGCACCCGGACCACCCAGTCACCCGTCGCCATGGTCTCGGCGAAGACCGCATCGACGACACCGCCCGGCTCGGGCGCGGGCCGGGCCCAGTTCACCGTCCGCGCCGGGGTCGTCGGGTCGATCACGATCGACGCGCACACGGCGTCCGCCAGGTCCTGCGCGTCGTTGCTGTGCACGATCGCCCGGACGGTCTGGCGCACGACGGCGACGGCGGTGTCCTGCACGGTCGAGTCGGTCTCCTGGAAGTCCAGGCCGCCCCGGTCGATGCCCGGCCACATGGCCGCGACGGACGCAACGGCCGCCGCCGCATGCCCGGTGTAGTTGGCTCCCGCGCGCACGAAGATGCTCGCCCGGTCCAGGTCGGGCCGGTCCTCCGCAGCGACGACCGCGTTCGCGTTCCAGCCGGGCAGCAACGCGTCGACGGTGACCCCGCTGACCCCGCTCACCGGGATCAGCACGTTGTACGTGCGCAGCGCCGTCCCCGGCCCGCCGTCGTCCATCGGCCGCGGGAGGGAGGACGTGAGCAACCCCTCGAGGGTCCGCCCCAGCTCGGGGAGTTCCCGCGCCTGGTCGTCGCCGGTCACGATGAACTGGGCGACCACCAGGCGCACGGTGTCCAGGCGGCGGATCCCGATCACCTGGAACAGGTCGGCCCGGTGGCTCCCGCCCGGCCCGACGACGGTCGCCACGACCTGCGGCGGGCCGTTGGTGAGCGTGACGTCGCCCGGACAGACCCAGGCCGACTCGCCAACCAGGCCCGCCGTCGCCCAGTCGGCCACGACGGCCTTGACCTCCAGGGCGACGGCGCTCCCGTCGGTGACGATCACGCTCAGGTGGGACATCAGCCGAACTGCCGGTTCACCGAGGCGGGCGTCACGTGCCGCACCGCGCGCTGGAGATCCGCCAGCGCCGCGATGATGTCCGCCCGCAGCTCGTAGGCGGCGGGCACGTCGAACACGTCGGTGCGCGCGTCCACCTCCTTGAACAGCCCCGTGTACGACTCCTCGATGACCGCGAACCGGTCCTCGATCGCGTCCCGACGCAGCTGCCACTCCTCCCGGGCGGGGCCTGCCGATGCGGGCACGGGCGGCGCGCCCACGGCCGCCTTCGCCTCCAGGATCCAGGCCTCGAGCTCCGTGGCGGCCCGCTTGTACTCGTCCAGACCGCCGTCGGCACCATCCCGGCCGAGATCACGCAGCCGGGCGTAGGGCTTGACCGGATCGAGGCTCTCGCGCGTGTTGACGTCCACCAGCGCGAGCAGCACCGAGGTCAGCGCCACCGGAAGCGCGTCGTAGCGCTGCGGTGCGTCCGAGGACAAGAACGGGCTCGGGAACTCGAAGACCCGGCCCGGCGCGCCGTTCTCGGCGGGCACGAAGATGGCCGCCCGGCTCGTCTCGAGCTGGAGCTGCCCGAGCACCCCGGCGGTGAACCACCCCCGGATCATCGCCTTGCGGACCTCCGGCGCCATCGGGAGGAACTCGGTCAGCGGACGGGCCCGACGCCAGCGCCAGAACTCCGTGCGCTGGTCTGCCTCGCCACGCGCGCCCCACTCGCTCGCGATCGGCTTCATGATGCTGTCGAAGACGACCGGCTCGAGCGGCATGCCCAGCACGCAGAACACGTCGATGCCCGCGGCGTCGCCGTCGCCCAGGGCCTGCTCGACCTCCTGGTCCCACAGGCCGCGGGCCTGCAGCACCCGCTTGACGGTCGCGCGCCCTGGGGACTTGTCGGGGAACGGGATCTCGGTGAAGTACGTCTTGAACGGGGCCGCGGGCACGCCGTGCACCAGGGTGAGCACGCCCGGGTTGATGCTCACCAGCGGCGCCGCCGCGTTCAGGGCCGCGATGAACTGGCCCTCGAAGCGCCCCATCCGCTCGGCGTGCTGGTCCGGGTCCGTGCGGGTCGGGTCGAGGTAGTCCTTGAGGGTCTGGCTGGAGTACGCGCCGATCGCGGTCCCCTTGCGCGTGATCCACTCGTCGGCGCGCGCGAGCAGATCGCTCGCCCCGAGGCGCACCTCGAACCGCGCCCGGCTCGGCGCGTCGCCGCCGCTGGCGTGCAGGGTGTGATCGCGGGGTACCCAGCCCAGGGTGAGCGCGACGAGCTCCTGCGGGCCCTCGTCGACCTCCTCGCCGCCGAGCATGACCTGCATGATCGCCACGGGTCGCGCCCCGCCGCGCCGGTTCGCGTCCACCGTCCGCACGATCAGAGTGTCGAGCGCGTCCGGGTACGCCGCGACCGGATCGACCAGGAACTCGTTGGCCGCCGGCCGCAGCCGTTCGGGCACCGAGCCCTCCACCGGCCAGGACGTGATGCTCGACGTGCGCCCGTCACTCGACGGCAGCTCCTCCTGCGCCAGAGCCGACGACGCCGAGCGAACCGCCGTCGTCAGCGGCTCGATCACGTTGTCGACGAGGTCCGGGATGAGGTCGGCGGCGAGCTCGCGCAGGGCCTCCTCCTCCATCCACAGCAGCAGCTGGACCGCGCGCTTGACGGCGTTCTCGATCGCCGGGTTGTTCCGCATCAGGGTGTCGGCATTGCCGAGCTCGGCGGCGAAGGACTGCGTGTCCGCGGCCCAGCGGCGGTAGCTCTTGGCCTCGGTCTCGAGCTCCTCGCGCACCTGGCGCAGCTCGGTGCTGAGCTGGCCGAGCATCTCGGCGGTCACCGGCGCGCCGTCGGTCGCGATCGTGGTGGCGACCAGCCGGACCAGGTGGGTCTGGATGTGCTGGATCCAGTCCCGGCCGCGCTGCAGGCGAAGGGTCCGCTGCTGGTCGCGGAACTTGGCCTCGCGGGCCTGGACCTCACTGAGGATCCGCTGCCGGACCACGCTGAGCGGCTGACCGTTCTTCTCGCTGATCTCGCCGGTGATCTTCGCCGAGATCTCCGCAGCGAGCGCCCGCGCGTCGTCCTTCTCGCTGAGCGGGCGCAGGGCCTCGAGGATGTCGTTGTTCGCCTCACCGCGCTCGTCGAGCCCGGACCTGGTGAGGAACGCGCTGAACCGCATCTCGGCGACGTCGGCGATGAGCTTCTTGTTGGTGCGGTCGTCCTGCGCGCCGCGCTGCTCCTCGTGGCGGCGCAGTGCCCGGTCCACGGCCTGCCGTGCGAGGGCCTGGCCGGAGTAGTCGCGGAACCGGTCCCGGCCCAGCCCGACCCGGGAGGAGCCCAGCGCGGAGAACGGCGTCTCGGTGCCGGCGAGCTTGAGCGGCAGGCGATCGTCGACGTTCTGCGCGACCGCGCTCCAGTTGCCCTGGATGTACGCGCCCATCATTCCCTGCAGCGCGTGGCTGGTCACCCAGGCGCCGATCGAGCGGCCCATCGCGCGGTAGATGTCGTTCTGGGTCCCGAACGAGACGTGCTCGTTGCGGTTCCCGACCAGGAACGGGTAGCGCGGCCCGAGCCGGTTCGCGGCACCCAGCAGCACGCCGTGCTTCGCAAGCAGCGCGGCGGTCTGCTCGGACGGCCCGTCGCTGTTCCAGTAGCCGGAGAGGATCTCCGAGAGGCAGGCGAGCGCGTTCGGCCGCACCCCACGACGCTGCTCGGGCGGGATGTAGTCGAAGACGTCCGGCGCGTACAAGAATCCGATGCTCTCCCCGGTCCAGGGCGAGCCGAGCGAGCGGATCGCGTCGCACACGTCGATCACCGCGCCCGCGCCCGACCCGCCCGCGATGGAGGAGATGACGACGACGACCGGGTCCTCCGAGGTGGACTCCGGCGTCCCGCCGAGCGCGCGCGTGACGCTCTGCAGCTCGCCCATCACCTCGGCGCCGCTGAGCGCACGCTGGCAACGCTCGAGCGCCGATCGCACCCGGTCCATCCGGGCCACGGTGATCATCCGCCCGAGCGAGCGGTACTGCCCTGCCCCCTTGCTCACCGGCACGTTGACCTTCGTCGGGTCCGGGCGCCAGCCCGCGATGGTGTCCGACATCGGGGTGCGACCCGTCCCGGCCAGCGCGTTGTCAATCACGCGGTACGTCAGCCCGTCCGCGACCAGCCCCTGGTACTGATCCGCCGGCAGGTGCGCGGGCAGGTCGGGCTCGCTGCCGTCCGCGTGCGTCGGCACGTCGATCTGAAGGAACTGCCACGCCGCGGGCAGGTCACCGGTCCAGCCGACCTGCGCGAGCCGGCGCTGCAGGTCCTCCCGGACCACGCGCAGCGTCTTGCCGCCCGAACCGCCGACACCTACGAGCAGGAACGGTCGCAGCATGGTGATCTCCTTGAGAGTTCGAACGGGGTCAGAAGGTGAGGGGCGGCGGCGGCGGAAGCTCGTCGTCGGACGCGCGGATCGGCTTGTTCACGTTCGGGCTCGGCGGACCCGTCGGTCTCCCGCCGCGAGGCGGTGCCTCGGGGTTGGGGAGCGACCAGTCGGTCCGTGGCGGCGCCACGTGCGCGGCGGCGGCGTCGTCCAACAGCGACGACGGCGGCGGCGGCTTTTCCGCCGGCACCCGGGCGACGGGCCCCGGCGCGCTCTCGGGCTTCGAAGGCACCAGTCCCCTCGGGCCCGCCTCGGCGGCGGTGCGCTCGGCGCGGGCCGTGGCGACCTTCGCCCGCACGGCCTCCCAACCGGTGAACCGGAGGAGCTTCTCGGCGCGGGACTCGATGATCTCGCGCAGGCCGAGGCCGGGTCGTTCGTCGTTGACGAACACCAGGTGTCCGCGGACCTCCGATCCGGCGTCGCCGGGTTCGACGAGGAGCACCCAGCACTGCTCGAGGGCGGTCAGGACCGGGGCGCGCACCCCGCGCGCACCCGTGTACTGACCCGTGCCGGACACGACGACCCCGCCGCCCTCCGCGGTCGCGTGCGCGGTCGGCTCGCCCAGCGGCCACAGCGGCAGCGAGTGCGCGAACCGGACGCCGCCCGCGCTGAACGCGCGCCGACGCACCGTGCCCAGACCGACCGGCTGGAAGTCGTCGGGTTCGATCAGCACCGACGACCCCGATCGCCGCGACTCGATCCCCGCGGCCGTCAGCGTCACCGGGATCGACGCGACCCGGGTCAGCTCGGTCAGCCGGAACCGGCCGATCCACCAGTTGCCGATGAACAGCAGGGCGAGCGGGACGATCAGGGCGAGCGCGACGAACGCCGCGACCAGCGCCCAGCGCAGCGGCTCGTCGACCGGCCGGGTCATCGAGCTCGTCACCGGCACGCGAACCGAGACCTTGTCGCCGGCGGTCTCGCCGGTCAGGACCACCTTCAGGTGCCCGCTGATCTGCCCGTCGGCGAGCGCCTTCGGGGTCAGCGTGAACGTCCAGTCCTGGACCCGACCCTTGGCCACCTTCACGCACGTGGCGTCCGGCGCCAGCTCCAGGTGCCCGGCCTGCTTCGGCCCGAAGACGTCGCCGCCGGCGAGGCACGCCGTCGTCGTCCCGCGCGCGGTGCCGTGCAGCCTCAGGACGCCGGACGCGCCGTCGGCGGTGGTGATCCGCGGCAGGACCAGGGCCGTCGGGGTGAGCGTCGGGTACGTCGGGGGCAGCCGCGTGGGCAGCACCACAGACGCCAGGACGGGCGCGAGCGGGATGCCCGACGGCGTGCTGGTGGCGGTCGCGGTCGCGCTCATCGTGAGCTCGGTCGGCGCCCCGTCGCGGGGCAGGGTGACCACGCCGTCGAGCACGCCGCCGTCGCCGACCGCGAGCGGCACCTTGGCCGTGCCGGCGCGCAGCTGGACGTCCATGGCCTGGTACCAGTCGGGGGAGACCGTCAGGCCGGCGACCGTCGCAGTGACCGTCACCGGCGAGGTCTCACCGATCAGCACCCCGGTCGGCGCCGCGATGGCCAGGCGCGCGCCCCAGAAGTAGTAGAGGTCGACAGCGACCGGGCTCGGCTTGCCGGCCTTGTCCCGCGAGGTGACGGTCCAAGGGCCGACCTGGGCGCCGTCGGCCTTCGCGAAGGCGACGGTCGCCGTGGTCAGGCCGGCTCGGGCGCTGACCTTGAGCGTCCCGCCGGGGACCGCGGAGGTGCCCGCGGCCAGCGGGATCGCCCTGCCGTCGGGGCCGGAGATGGCGATCCGAGCGGTGTCGTCGGCGGAGTCCACGATGATCTGGAAGCCGGCGATGCCGCGGTCCACGGCGAACTTGGCGACACCGTTGACGCACTTGTTGGAGGGGCACTGCACCGACCAGGACTGCGACCCGCCGCCGATCAGCGCGCCGACCCCGGCGAACACCCGGCGCAGGGCGCTCGCGTTGTCCGCCCGCAGGTAGGCGCCGACGGCGGCGTCGCTGCGCACAGGCGTGCGCCCGCACGTGGCCCCCGCACCGGAACCCTCCGCGACGGACCGCAGCCGTTCGCGCTGTGCGGCGGTGACGCTGCTCGGCTCGTGGAACAGCGCGAGGGCGATCACGGAGATGTGCGCGGCGCGGACGCCGTCGGCGATCCCGTTCGCCGCGCACAGCTCCGCGAGGGCCGGACCCTCATCGCCGCGCACGTCCAGCGCGCCGTCGGTGAACCAGAGGATGACCTTGCAGCTGGCGCCCGTGAGCTGGGACTCGCGGGTGTCGAGGGTCGAGCGGGCGCCGGTGAGCGCGGCGCGGTAGTCGGTGTAGTCGCCGCGATTGCGGTTCGGCAGCTCGGCCGAGCTCACCGCCTTGAGGTGCGCAGCGTGCAACGCGTCCAGCCCCTGCCAGGAGACCAGCGGCGTGTAGCCCTCGGCGAACAGCCCGAGGTTCGCCTCGACGTCGAGCTTTCCGTTGGCGCCGGCCCGCAGGTCCGCCAGGACGTCGATCGCGGAGTTGATCCCGTTCACGCGCTGATCGGTGGGGTCGGTCTCGCGCAGGCTCCCGGACTCGTCGACCACGATGCTGACCAGCAGGTGGTCCGCGCTGGCCGCACAGCCGGCGATCTGCGCCATCGCCCGGTCGCCGGTCGGGGAGAGGTCCTCGGCCGCGGCGGGGCCGGCCACGCCGGCGAGAGTCGCCGCGAGGGTCGCGCCGAAGAGGCACAGCCCGATCGCCACGCCCGCGAGGCGCCCGGTGCCTCTCATCGCTTCGCGATCTCGGTGGCGAGGAAGAACGCATTGCCGAGCCCAACCAGCAGCCCGAACCAGAGCACCACGCGGGCCGCCGCGGCGAGCCCCGGCCGCGGTTCGAACCACAGGCTCTGCTCCGCCTGCTGCTTGCGCATCCGGTGCACGACGACGAGCAGCGAGACCCCGATGGACCCCGCCAGGTAGCCGAATCCGGTCAGTCCGAGGGAGGTCCGCTCGTTGCCGAGGATCGCGAGCACGAGGATGGCCGCGGAGACCGCGGCGCACGCGGTCGCGCCGAGGACGGGCCAGCGTGCGGGTCGGACGGTGTCGGCGGGCACGGTGGCCGGCGCTGACGCGTCAAGATTCGTGAACGTGCCGCTCATCCAGCAACCCCCTGCTGCTGCGACGTCACGGGCGGCGTCGTCTTCGTCGCCCAGATCGGCCGGCAATCGCGACCCTAGCCAGGGGCGAGGACCTCGGTACGGGCATTGGGCGATTCGTCGCTTATCGGCAACGGCTGATCGGAACATTCACCCAGGGCCGTATCGCGCCAGACACAACATCGGTGCCGATTCGCGAGGGTTCACGTGCGCGACGCCTCCCGTTCATCGAACAGGCGTCACCTCGACCCGTTGGGGTGTGACCTTGGCACATTGCGGGACCCCCGCTCGATCCACATCCCTCAAGGAGTCGTCCGTGAGTCGCAGACGCACAGCCCGTCGCATTGCGGTAGCCGGGGCAGCCCTGGCCCTGGCCTGGTCGATGGCACCCGCCAACGCCGCCGAGCTCTCGACCATCGACCCGGCGCCGTCCCAGAACGCCGCCACGACCACACCTATCAAGCATCTCGTGGTGATCTACCAGGAGAACGTCTCGTTCGACCACTACTTCGCCACGTACCCGAACGCGACCAACCCGCAGAGCGAACCGAGCTTCACTGCGGCAAAAGACACTCCGACCGTGAACGGGCTGAACGAGAGCCTCCTCGCTCCGAACAACCCCAACTCCGTTCAACCGTTCCGCCTCGAC
>NZ_DATCNW010000284.1:0-8474 GCF_036565025.1 Pengzhenrongella sp. | reverse complement strand
GGTCGGGCACGGCGGCCGCCGGTCCGGAGCGTTCGCGGCCGGCCAGCGGGTGCGAGCCGACGTACCGGGACAGGTCGGCGCCCGCGACGCGCAGCGCGTCCAGGATGTACCCCTTGACGCTCGCGAGGTCGGTCACGACGGCGCCGGGGTGCGCGGCCAGCTCGGCCAGCACGACGTCGGCGGTCACGTCGGGCGGGACGGCGACGATCACCAAGGAGACCGGGGCGTCGTCGGGCGCGGGCAGCCGGCCGGCGCCGACGTCGCGCGCGAGGGCGAGCGCGATGCGCGACGGGTCGTGCAGCACGACGTCGACGCCGCGCGTGGCCAGGCCCAGCCCGACGCTGGCGCCGAGCAGGCCCGTGCCGACGACCCGGACCGGACCGCGCGTGGCGACCGGCCCGGGTGCGTCCAGACTCACGCGACGCTCACATCCCGACCTGGGCCATCAGGGAGCCGACCTCGGGCTGGCTGAGCACGCGGACCGTGCCGGTGCGCAGGTCGCCGAGCCGGATCGGGCCGATCTGGGTGCGCACGAGGCGCGTGACGGGGTGCCCGAGCTCCTCGAACAGGCGGCGCACGATGCGGTTGCGGCCCTCGTGCAGCACGATCTCGATCAGCGCGGCCTGCGGGGTGGAGTCGACGATGTGGTACCGGTCGACCTTCGCGATGCCGTCCTCGAGCATGATGCCGTGCAGCATCTTGTTCCCGACGTTGCTCGCGACGCGGCCCTCGACGTGCGCGAGGTACGTCTTGGGGACCAGGTGCGAGGGGTGCGCGAGACGGTTGGCGAGCTCGCCGTCGTTCGTGAGCAGCAGCAGGCCCTCGGTCTCGGCGTCGAGCCGACCGATGTGGAACAGGCGCTCGTCGCGGTCCGCGACGAACTGCTCGAGGGAGGGGCGCCCCTCCGGGTCGTGCATCGTGGAGACGACGCCGATCGGCTTGTTCAGCGCGAGGGTGATCAGCGAGGTGTCGAGCTGGATGCGCATGCCGTCGAGGTGCACGACGTTGACAGTCGGGTCGATCCGCACGCCGAGCTCGCGCACCTGGACGCCGTCGACGGTCACCCGACCTGCGGAGATGAGGATCTCGCACGCGCGCCGCGAGCCGAGGCCGGCGGTGGCGAGCACCTTCTGCAGCCGGATCCCGTCGGCGACGTGCACGTCGCGGTCGGGAACCTGCTCGGCCTCGGGGCGCCGCGCCGGGCGTCCGAGCGTGGGGCGTTGCGGTCCGCTCGCGCGACCGGCACCGCGTCCGGCGCCCCGCTGTCCGCGTTCCGGCCGGCTGTCACTACTCGTGCTCACGTGTTCACTCCTGAGGCGTCGTCGACGCCCTCGAAGGCGTCGAAATCTGGAAGGTATGGGGCCAGCGGCGGCATCTCGTCGAGCGAGCCGAGCCCCATCCGTTCCAAGAAGTATCCCGTAGTGCCATAGAGCACCGCACCGCTGGACGGTTCGACGCCGATCTCGGCGACCAGACCGCGCGACGTGAGGGTCCGCACGACGCCATCCACGTTGACCCCGCGCACCGCCGAGACCTGCCCGCGCGTGACCGGCTGGCGGTACGCGATCACGGCGAGGGTCTCCAGCGCGGCCTGGGTCAGCCGGGCCGTCTGCCCGTCGAGCACGAACCGCCCGACGACGGCGGCGTACGGCGGCGCGGAGTAGATCCGCCAGCCGGCGCCGGCCCGGCGCAACTCGAAGCCGCGCGGGCGACCGCCGTCCGCGCCGCGGTACTCGGCGTCGAGCTCGGCGAGCAGGCGGTCGACCGTGGGGATGGGCAGCGCGAGGACGCTCGCGAGCTGGACGGCCGGGATCGGCTCGTCGACGACCATGAGGACCGCCTCGAGCGCGGCGAGGGCGCCGCCGGGGAGGTCCGCAACGTCGAACGCGAGCTCGTCGGTGGGGGTTTCGGGGGCGGGGGTTTCGGGATCGGGGGTTTCCAGATCGGGGGTTTCGGGATCGGGTGCGTCAAGGTCGGCGTCGAGCACGGGCGCCTCCGCATCGAGCTCCGGCCCGCGGACGGCGAGGGTGGGCTCGCCGGCGTCGAGCGCTGCGAATTCTTCGGCCAGGGTCAGGTCCGACTCGTTCATGCCTGCTCCTGCTCGTCGTGATGCTCGTCGCCGTCGTGCTCGTCGTCGTCATAGTCGTCGACGACGACCACCTCGCCGTCCGCGGCCCCGGTCCACCGCACGGTCAGCCCGCCCAGCGGGGTGACCTGCTCGAACGCGACCACACCCTCGCGGAACAGCTCGAGCAGCGCGAGGAACCGGACCACGACGACGGCGGTGGAGTCGGCGTCGGCCACCAGGGTCGCGAACGAGCAGACGCCGTCGCGCCGCAGCTTGTCGACCAGGATCGCGGCCTGCTCGCGCACGCTGACGACCGGGGTGTACAGGTGGGTGAGGTCGATGCCCGGCGCTGGGGCCTTCGGGGCGATCGCCTTCGCGGCGATCGCGGCGAGCTGGTCGGGGCCGATCTTCCACAACAGCTCGGGCAGCAATGCCGCGAGCTGCGGCTCGAGCGTGACCGAGCGCGGGAACCGCCGGCCCTCGCTGAGCAGCGCCTCGGCGATCGAGGCCGCGACCTCCTTGTAGGCGCGGTACTGCAGCAGCCGGGCGAACAGCAGGTCGCGGGCCTCGAGCAGCTCGAGGTCCTCGGCGTCCTCGACGTCGCCGGCGGGCAGCAGTCGGGCGGCCTTGAGGTCGAGCAGGGTCGCGGCGATGACCAGGAACTCGCTCGCCTGGCCGAGGTCCCAGCGCTTGCCACCGGCGGCATCTGCCGCGCGGAGATAGCCGATGAACTCGTCGGTGACCTCGGCGAGCGCGACTTCGGTGATGTCGAGCTTGCGCTTGGAGATCAGCCCGAGCAGCAGGTCGAAGGGGCCGGAGAAGTTCTCGAGATGGACCTCGAAGGACGAGGTGCCCGCCGGCGGAGCCTCAGGCGGCGTCGCCACGGGCGATGAGCTCTCGGGCCAGCTGGCGGTAGGCCGTGGCGCCCGAGTGGGTCGGTGCGTACGTCGTGATCGGCTCGGCGGCGATCGAGGAGTCCGGGAACTTCACGGTGCGCCCGACGACGGTGTGCAGCAGCGTGTTGCCGAACGCCTCGTTCACGCGGGAGATGACCTCGCGCGAGTGCAGCGTGCGGGGGTCGTACATGGTCGCGAGGATGCCGTCGACCTCGAGGCGCGGGTTGAGCCGGTCGCGCACCTTCTCGATGGTCTCGACCAGCAGCGCGACCCCGCGCAGCGCGAAGAACTCGCACTCGAGCGGGATGAGCACGCCGTGCGCGGCGGTCAGTGCGTTCACGGTGAGCAGCCCGAGGGAGGGCTGGCAGTCGACGAGGATCACGTCGTAGTCGTCGACCACGGGGCGCAGCACGCGGGCCAGCGCCGACTCGCGGGCGACCTCGCCGACCAGCTGGACCTCGGCCGCCGACAGGTCGATGTTCGCGGGCAGCAGGTCGAGGTTCTCGATGCCCGTCTTGCACACGACGTCCGCGATGTTCGCGTTGCGTTCCATCAGCAGGTTGTAGACGGTGAGGTCGAGCTCGTGCGGGCTCACGCCCAGCCCGACGGACGCGGCACCCTGCGGGTCGAAGTCCACCACCAGCACGCGGCGCCCGTACTCGGCGAGCGCCGCGCCCAGGTTGATGGTCGTCGTCGTCTTGCCGACGCCGCCCTTCTGGTTGCACAGGGCGATGATGCGGCCCGGGCCGTGCGAGGACAGCGGTTCGGGCTCCGCGAACACGGGGAGCGGACGCCCAACGGGGTCCAACAGCGGTGCCACCGCGACGGTGGACGTTCCGGAAGGGGCCTGGCTGCTCACGCACTCAACGTACCCGAAGACCCCTTTCGGATTGCGGAGATTCGCGCCGCGCGTGGCGGGGTTGTTGCGCGGGTCGGCGCTAGCTTCCGGTGGGCAGCTCGGTGACCCACGGTCCGTTGAACTTGCCGGGGATGTGCACCTCGACGGCGACCCGCCGCCATCGACCACCCCGATGTTCCACGACGGCGGCACGTCCGACGGCGACAGGTCCGACTGGAAGATGACCGAAGGACGCGAGCCACCGGCCTGTACTTCGCCCGCCGCCCGCTCCGGACGCACCCTCGGAGGCGATGTGCGGCGCAGTTCGCGGCGGGGAGCCCCGGATCGCCCCTCTGTGCAGCGCTCGGTGCAGCGCTCGGTGCATCGAGAGTGCACCCAGAGGGCAGATCCGATGCACAGAGCCCTGCACAGAGACCTCGCCGACCAGAAGTCCAGCCCGAACGTTCCCGCGGGAACGTCTCGGCCCACTCTCCCGCCGCGAGCGTCGCGAGCTGCGAATTGTTGCTCTCAATTCGCCGAAGAGAGAGCAACAACTCGCAGTTCGTGAGCTGCCGGACCGCAGCCCGAGCCGGGGGCGGGAGCAGGAACCGGCGCCCGGGCACCGCCGGGACGTTGCCGCGGGAACGTCAGCCCAGCGCGCGGGGATGGCTCGCGGCGTAGACCTCGCGGAGCGTGTCCGGGGTCACCAGCGTGTACACCTGCGTCGTCGTGACGCTGGCGTGGCCGAGCAGCTCCTGGACGACGCGCACGTCGGCGCCGCCGGCCAGCAGGTGGGTCGCGAACGAGTGCCGCAGCGTGTGCGGGGAGATGTGGTCCGCGCCGGGCAGGTTCGCGCGGCGGGCCGCGGCCCGCAGCACCGCCCAGGCGCTCTGCCGGCTCAGGCGGGCGCCGCGGGTGTTGAGGAACAGGGCCGGGGTCCCGGTGCCGGCCGCGGCGAACGCCGGGCGGGACCGCACCAGGTACGCCTGCACGGCCGCGACCGCGAACGACCCGACGGGGACCGCGCGCTCCTTGCGGCCCTTGCCGACCAGCCGGACCGAGGCGAGGTCCGGGGTCAGGTCCAGCTCATCGACGTCGAGCCCGACCGCCTCGGAGATCCGCGCCCCGGTGGAGTAGACGAGCTCGAGCAGCGCCCGGTCGCGCAGCGGTCCGGGTCCCTCGCCGGCGCCGGCGGCCTCGAGCAGCCGCTCGACGTCGGCCGTGGAGATCGCCTTGGGCAACCGCTTGGGCTGGGCGGGCGGGTGGACCGCGCTCGCCGGATCGACCGCGACCAGGCCCTCGAGCGCGCAGAACCGGTGCCAGCCCCGCACGGCGACCACGGTGCGCGCGGTGGACGCGGGCGACAGCAGCGCGCCGCCGTCGGACCCGGTGCGCAGCGCGGTGACGAACTCCTCGACGTCGTCGGCCGTGATCTGCGTCGCCGCGGTGCGCCCGCGCTGCTCGAGGTGCGCGACGTAACGCCCGAGGTCACGCCGGTAGGCCGCGAGCGTGTTGGTCGACAGCCCCCGCTCCACGGCGAGGTGCGCGAGGTACTCCTGCACGACGCCGAGCAGGGACACGTCGGTCACGGTCGGCTCAGATCGGCAGGAACGGGTCGAGGGCGACGGCGAGGAAGAGCAGCGTCAGGTACGTGATCGACAGGTGGAACAGCCGCATCTCGGCGAGCTTCATGGTCGTCGGGTGCAGCGCACGCCAGTACAGCCCCACGCATCCGCCGAGGAACCACAGGCCCAGTGCCAGCGCGGACACGCCGTAGACCCACGTCATTCCGGCGAGCGGGACGAGAGCCAGCGAGCAGGCGACCATGGCGACCGCGTAGGCGATGACCTCGGTCGCTACCTTCTTGTCGCCGGCCACGACCGGCAGCATCGGCACGCCCGCGGCCGCGTACTCGCGCCGGAACTTCATCGACAGCGGCCAGTAGTGCGGCGGCGTCCAGAAGAAGATCACGCCGAACAGCACGATCGGCGCCCAGCTGAGGGACCCGGTCACCGCGGACCAGCCGATCAGCACCGGCATGCAGCCCGCGGCGCCGCCCCACACGATGTTCTGCGACGTGCGGCGCTTGAGGATCATGGTGTAGCCGATGACGTAGATCCCGATCGCGCCGGCGGTCAGCGCGGCGGCGAACAGGTTCACGACCAGCGCGAACCAGCCCAGCGCGAGCACCCCGAGCGCGAGCCCGAAGATGAGCGCGGCACGCGGGGTGATCTCGCCCGTGACCAGCGGGCGCCGCTTGGTCCGGTTCATCAGCTCGTCGATGTCCCGGTCGATGTAGCAGTTCAGGACGTTCGCCGACCCAGCCGCCGCGGTACCGCCTAGCAGGGTCGCGATCACCAGGCCGATCGGCGGGAATCCGTGCTGCGCCAGGATCATGGTCGGCAGCGTCGTCACGAGCAGCAGCTCGATGATGCGGGGCTTGGTCAGCGCGACGTACGCGCCGACGCGCTGGCGGGCCACCGCGAGGCCGGCAGCACCGCTGCGGGTCCGCGAGGCGCGGGTCGCCGAGGACCCCGGGATCAGGTCATCGATCGGTAACGGGCTTCGGGTGCGCACTCGCTGAGGCCTTCCGTTCATCGGCCGGTATGGGCGGGGCGGTGAGGTGGTCGACCGTCATGCTACGGCCCGATGCCGGTGGTCCGTCCACCTCGAAGGGTGCGTCGGGTGTGACCTTGGTCCCGGGTGTCCAATCTGCGACCGACGGAATCCCCTTCCCCCCAACGTCGTTAGGCTCATGTCAGACCGCCCCCGCCGTGTTTCGTCGGAGCGGGCCCCCCAGAGCATGAGCATTCCTGCCAGATATCCCGGGCGGCACAGACTCGCCCGGTGAGGAAAAGAGGTTCCGTGAGCGCGCTCGTTCCGGCTGACCAGGCCGTCCAGTGGTCCGATCTCGACCGTAAGGCCGTGGACACCGTCCGCGTCCTGGCGGCCGACGCCGTCGAGAAGGTCGGTAACGGCCATCCCGGTACCGCGATGAGCCTCGCGCCCGTCGCGTACCTGCTGTACCAGAACCGGCTGCGGCACGACCCGGCGGACCCGCACTGGCTGGGCCGCGACAGGTTCGTGCTCTCCGCGGGGCACTCGAGCCTCACCCAGTACATCCAGCTGTACCTCGCCGGTTTCGGGCTCGAGCTCGACGACCTCAAGGCGCTGCGCACCTGGGGCTCCAAGACCCCCGGGCACCCCGAGTTCCGGCACACGACCGGCGTGGAGATGACCACCGGGCCGCTCGGCCAGGGCATCGCGAGCGCCGTCGGCATGGCGATGGCAGCGCGTCGCGAGCGGGGTCTGCTCGACCCCGACGCCGCCCCCGGGACCAGCCCGTTCGACCACTCCGTGTACGTGATCGCCTCCGACGGCGACCTGCAGGAGGGCGTCTCGAGCGAGGCGTCGTCGATCGCCGGCACCCAGGAGCTCGGCAACCTCACGGTCCTCTGGGACGACAACCACATCTCGATCGAGGGCGACACCGACATCGCCTTCACCGAGGACGTCGTCGCCCGGTACAAGGCCTACGGCTGGCACGTCCAGTTCGTCGACTGGACGCAGGGCGGCGAGGAGTACGTCGAGAACATCGACGCGCTGAACGCCGCGCTCGACGCCGCCGCGGCGGTCACGGACCGGCCCTCGTTCATCGGGCTGCGCACGATCATCGCCTGGCCCGCACCGAACAAGCAGAACACGCACGGCGCGCACGGCTCCAAGCTCGGCGCCGACGAGGTGCGGGGCCTGAAGGAGGTCCTGGGCTTCGACCCCGAGAAGACCTTCGAGGTCGACCCGGCCGTCATCGCGCACACCCGCAAGCTTCGCGAGCGCGGCGCCGCGGCCCACCAGGCGTGGGACGCCGGCTTCCAGGAGTGGCGCACCGCCAACCCGGACAAGGCCGTGCTGCTGGACCGGCTGCAGGCCGGCAAGCTGCCCGAGGGCTGGGCCGACGCCCTGCCGACGTTCCCCGCCGGCAAGGCGACCGCGACGCGCGCCGCGTCCGGTGAGGTGCTGAACTCCCTCGCCGCCGTGCTGCCCGAGCTGTGGGGCGGCTCGGCCGACCTGGCCGGCTCGAACAACACGACCATGAAGGGCGAGCCGTCGTTCCTGCCGGCCCGTCGCTCGACCAAAGAGTTCGCGGGCGACGAGTACGGCCGCACGCTGCACTTCGGCATCCGCGAGCACGCGATGGGCGCGATCCTGTCCGGCATCGCGCTGCACGGCCTGACCCGGCCGTACGGCGGGACGTTCTTCACGTTCAGCGACTACATGCGCGGCGCCGTGCGCCTCGCGTCGCTGATGGGGATCCCGGTCACGTACGTGTGGACGCACGACTCGATCGGCCTCGGCGAGGACGGCCCGACCCACCAGCCGGTCGAGCACCTCGCGGCGGTCCGCGCGATCCCGGGGCTCGCCGTCGTGCGCCCCGCGGACGCCAACGAGACCACCCAGGCGTGGAAGTCGCTCCTCGAGCGGCACGCCGGGCCGGTCGCGCTGATCCTGACCCGGCAGAACGTGCCGACGGTCCCCCGCGGCACCGACGGCTACGCGTCCGCCGCAGGCGTCGACAAGGGCGCCTACGTGCTGCTCGAGGCGTCGACCGGCACGCCGGACGTCATCCTCATCGCCACCGGCTCCGAGGTCCAGCTCGCGGTCGCCGCCCGCG
>NZ_DATCNW010000283.1:0-10146 GCF_036565025.1 Pengzhenrongella sp. | reverse complement strand
GGCGGGCGTCACCGACACCGTGACGACCCGCGGCGGCGCCTCCGTCCAGGCGTTCCGGTCCGGGATCACGGCCGGGGCCGGCGTCGTGATGACCTCGACGGCGATGTACACGAGGATCGACCCGGGCGTGCCCGCCGCGTTCTCCCCGGTCGTCGTCGGGGACGTGTTGCGCGGCGACCTCGGCTTCCGGGGCGTGGTCATCTCCGACGACCTCTCCGCGGCGACGCAGGTGCTCGCCTGGTCGCCGGCCCAGCGGGCGATCAAGACGATCGACGCGGGCGGCGACATCGTGCTCGTCTCGAGGGACCCTACGGTCGCGCCGCAGATGGTCGACGCCGTCGTCGCGCACGCCCGCGTGAACCCGGCGTTCGCGAAGAAGGTCGACGCGGCCGTGCTCCGGGTCCTGGCCGCGAAGAGCCGACTGACGCACTGAAAGATGGAAACCGTGAACCCTTCGCCGAATGGCTCCCGCCGTGCCCGTATCCTCGCCGGCGCGACTGCCGGTCTCGCCCTGGCTAATCTCGCGGTGTACATCCTGGTCATACGCTCTCAGGGTGGCCCCGACGGGTCCGCAGGATCCGGCATCGCCTGGTGGTACGTCGCGGTGCTGCTGGTCACGGTCGCCGCGTCCGTCGGCGCCGCGGCCACCGGAAGGGTTCGGCGGGTGATGCCGGCGTCCGCCGTGCTGCTTGGCGTCTGCGCGCTGCTGGGCCTGCTGTCCATCGGGATCCTGCTGCTCCCCGCGGTCCTCACCGCGGTGCTGTCCGGCACCCTCCCGGCGCGCGGATCCACCTCGGCGCAACTGCCGGGGGCCTAGCCGTCGCGCACTACCCCCGCGCGCGGACCCACATCTCGATCGCTTCGTACACGTCCGGGAACTCGTCGAAGATCCGGGCCCGGTCCTTCTGCGGGAGGTTGCGCCACACCTGTTCGAGCCGCAGCACGTCGAGCGTGCTCATGGCGGGCACGACCCGACGGCGCGCTTGGGTGGGGCCTGAGACGGGTGTGCGCGTGCGACGCGGTCACTCGCCATGGTGGTGCTCCTTGTGTGGTGGCGTGCGAGGGTGATGAAGGGGGTCGGCCCTTGCCCCAGGTCTCGCCGAACGCGGACCGGGTGCGGGTCCACGCGGGCGAGCTGCCAGGCCCGTCGCGGTGCTCGCACCGCAGGGAGCTGCAAATCGAGGATGCCGGGACGAAACCGTCAATCCTCGCGTAGTCGATCCTACGCGTCGGCCGCCCTGCAACCCCCTCCCGTCCCCACGGCGGGCGGCGAATCCGCAGGCCACGGGCCTCCGGGTAACCCGTTCGGACCTGCCGAGCCGGTCCGAGGTTCGGCACACTTGGGCCCATCTCGATCCCGTCAGGGGGCGCGATGACGACGAAGGCGCCGGCGTCCGGTTGGTCCGCGCGCGCCCGCTCGGGTGCGGGGGCCGCCGTGGTCGCGGTCGCCCTCGCGTGGCTGTCGGGGTGCGCCGACAGCGGTTCGACCCCCACCCCGACGCCGACGTCGGCGACCAGCAGGGCGAGCGAGTCCCCCGCCCCGACCGCCGACGTGATCAAGGTCGCCGTGTACTACGCCGTGAGCTCCGGGACCGACCTCCGGCTGGCTCGCGAGATCCGCCCGCTGCCCGACGTCGGCGGGGCGGCGCTCACCGCGGCCCGCGCGGTCCTCGCGGGTGAGCCGCTGGATCCCGACTACCACGGGCTCTGGAATCCGCGGGGGGAGGTGCTCGGGGTGCGCGCGGCCGACGGCGTCGTCCAGGTCGACCTGTCGTCGTCGGCGGCGACCTCCACGACCGGGTCGATGGGCGCCGTGCTTGCGGTCCAGGCGCTCGTCTACGCCGTCACGGATGCGCTCGGTGCGGCCGGCTCCAAGGCCCCGCCGGTCCAGATCCTGATCGCGGGTGAGGTTGTCGACCAGCTGTTCGGTGTGGTCGGCACCCGAGAGCCGATCGCCCGGGCCGACCCGCTCGACGTCCGCCAGCTCGTGCAGATCGACGACCCGAACGAGGGCGACAGGGTCTCCAGGACGGTCACCGTCGCGGGCGAGGCGGCCGTGTTCGAGGCGACCATGCCGTGGCGCGTCACGACCCCGGGCGGCGCCGAGGTGCAGGCCGGCGTCGCGCGCACCGCCGAGGGGCAGACGTTCTCGCCGTTCTCGTTCGCGGTCACCTTGAAGCCGGGGAAGTATCTCGTCGCCGTGACCGAGGACGACCCCTCGGGCGGTGCGGGCGGCCCGGTCGCGACGGACACGCGCGCGATCGTCGTCGCGTAGCTGTCTCGGCCCGCGCCCGCGTCCCGCTCGATAACCTCGGGCCCGTGACCTCCTACCGGATCGCCCTGGGTGTCGGGCTCCTGCTCCCCGGCATCGAGCCCGACGCCGTGCTGCCTGCGGCCGCGGGAGCTGCGCGGGAGCTGACGACGGTCGAGGCGTTCGACGTCGCCGTCGTGCGCGGCGAGGCGCGGATCACCGTCCGCTTCGTCGCCGACGGCGACCGGGAGGCCTGGGCGATCGCGCGGGTCGTGCGGGCCGCCGTCGGCGCCCTCGCCGGCGTGACCTCCCCCGAGCTGACCCGCCGCTACGGTCCCCGCTGGCACCCCGTCTACCTGACCCGCTGACCCAACCACCCGCCGAGAAGTCGATTTCCGCCCATTCCGGCCGACCTCAATGGGCGGAAATCGACTTCTCGACGACGTTTGTGTCGGCCGGGGTGAGGTCGGGGTGCTGATCTCTTCAAGTCTTCGGCGTCGTGGCCGAATGGAGACTTGCGGGGTCACCTGTTGAGCGCCTGAGGATCCCGACTGCATCAGTGCTGGGCGACCGGGACGAAGGGCCACGACAACCGATGGAGTGCCCGCAGGCGCCAGTGACGCGGCGTGAGCTCCGTCTGGACGACAAGTGCTCCAGTCCGCTCCCGCCGCTTCTGCCCGAGCCTGCTCGCCGGACTCGACGACCGCGCTCTCGCGCCGGTTCGTCGCCGCGCGGGTCGGGCTCGGCGATGACGCTCCCGGCGCGGGCCGCCGCCGTGGTCGCCGTCGTGGTGACGTTCGCGCTGCTCGGGGTTGGCGCGGCGCAGCTCCACACAGCCCGTCTCGAGCGCGCGGAACGCCAGGCGAGCGTCGCCGCCGTCCTGCACGAGTTCGCGATCACGGTGCGCGCGCAGCAGGCGGACAGCGCGCGCCTCGAGGGACGAGCTGTCGCCTACTCCTCCAACAAGCGCAGCGAGGCGCTCGCGGTCGCCGGCGTCGCCGTCGCGCATGCGGTGACCGTCGCGGAACATGTGTCGGACGACGTCACGCCCGCGACGCTCGCCCCGCTCGAGGCCGCCCGCGCCAGCCTCGCGGCGTTGATCGTGTCCGCCCCGGTTCCGGTGCCCGAGCGGGCGCCCGACCCCGTGCTCGTCGCTCCGGCCCAGCCTGAGGTCACGGTCGCGGCCCAACGCGCGACCGTCGAGTCTCCCGAACAGCTGCTCGTCGGCGGTCCGGGGCGGTCGTCCTTGCCCGCGAGCGAGATCTCGACCGCCTCAGGGGCATCCGTCGTGGCTCTGACGATCGACGCGGCCGAGGCCGAGCCGGAGCCCGCGCCGGAGCCCGCGGCCACGGCCGAGCCCGAGCTCGAGCCAGAACCCGCGCCCGAACCCGCGCCCGAACCCGCGCCCGCGTCCGACGGCGATGCGCAGCCCGACGTGACCTGGCCGGATGCAGCCGCGGACCCGACGGCGGTCCTCGGCAACGACACGGTCTCACCGATCACCGGTGCACCCACGCGGCCCTCGCACGGAACCGGAACCGGAACCGGAACCGGAACCGGAACCGGAACCGGAACTGGAACCGGAACCGGAACCGAGAGCGAGACCGGCCCGGGACCCGGATTCGCACCCGAACCGGAAGGCCGACCCGCCCAAGTCCCCGTCCTCGCCGCCCTCGACCTCGACGTCAGCGCCCAGATGGTCGCCGCCGCGCAGCTCGTGACCACGCTCTCGGCGCACGTGCAGGCCACCGCGGCAGCGAACGTGACTGCCGAGAAGGCCGCCAGAGCTGCCGCGGCCGCCGCCAGGGCCGCCGCTCGAGCCGCGGCGGCTGCCCGCGCCGCCGCCGCCCGGGCCGCCGCCGTCGAGCTCGCCCGGAAGGTCGCGGTCGCCGTCGGGTCGGACAACGGCGCGATCCCGCCCGACGGGCTGTGCGGGGTGTCGTTCTCCGCGGACGCCCTCATGCGGTGTGACGCGGCGAAGGCCCTCGAGCGGCTCGACAAGGCGTTTCGCGCCGACGTCGGCCGAGACCTCGACATCGTCAGCTCCTACCGCACGCTCGCCGACCAGGCGGCCATCAAGGCGTCCCGTGGCGATCTCGCAGCCGCGCCGGGCACCTCCAACCACGGTCTCGGGTTGGCCATCGACCTCCGGGGCTTCGGGTCGGTCGGCCAGTTCAGCGCCCCGGACTACCTGTGGATGAAGGAACGCGCAGGCGACTTCGGCTGGCACCACCCGGCGATCATGGAGCCCGGCGGCACAGGCCCGGCGGAGCCATGGCACTGGGAGTTCGGCACCAAGCCCTGATCAACACGACCCGACGTCCTCGGGCTCGATCGCGCCGCGAACTGGGAGTAGTTGTCGCATTTCGGGCGAGGCGACGACAACAACTCGCAGTTCGCGGCAGCTCGGCGGCTGCGACCAGCCGTTCGATCCCGGATTCGATGCGGCGGATGATCGGGTAGCCTCCGAAACTCCCCAGCCGTCGGCGACGCTCGTCAAGGTGCGCATTGTGCTGAAAAGGCCACGCCAGGAGCGACATGACGATCACCTACCCGGTCGCTCGCGGTTTCGGGCCGGTGGTCGTCGTGGTGGTCGCTGCGGTGCTGCTCGACGAGCATCTCAGCGCGGGTGCGCTGCTCGGGATCGCCGGCGTCCTCGCGGGCGTGGCGGTGATCTCCACCGGGTCTCAAGGCGTGCACGAGGACCGAAACAAGCGACTCGTCGGCCTGTTCGGCGGTCTCTTCATCGGTCTCGCCATCGCCGGGTACACGCTCTGGGACAACTACAGCGTCAACACTCTCGGCATCCCACCCGTCCCCTATTACACGGGGACGATCGTTGTGCAGTTCCTCGTCCTGAGCGTCGTGTGCGCGAAGAGGCCCGTCGAGGCGGTCGCCACGCTGCGCCGGCACTGGCGGATCGCGGTCGCGGTCGCGGTGCTCACGCCGCTCTCATACGTGTTGGTCCTGCTCGCGATGCGGATCGCACCCGTGGCCCTGGTCGCACCGCTGCGCAGCACGAGCATCGTGATCGGAAGCCTCGCCGGCTGGCTGCTTCTTGGCGAGGATCACGCCGCGCGTCGCCTTCGGGTGCGGTGATCGTGCTGGTCGGGGTCAGCGCGATGGTCGTCAGCACGTAACAAGCTCACCGGGCGTTGATGTCACCGCTGCCGGAGACGTGGCTGGTGACCTTCGCGCCGCCGGAGTGCGTGATGTTGCCGCTGCCGGCGATGTCGGCGTTTAGCCTTCGCCCGTTCGCGCGCCGCGCACTGCATTCGTGCGCAGATGGGTGAATACGGCCGTGTTCGTCCGTTGTGTCCCAAACGCCCACCTACGATATTGCCGGTCGGACGCGCCCCGCGCCGGCGGGACACCGGGGGTTGGCCATGGTTTCGTGCTCGACGACGTCCCGTTGCCCGAGTCTGGCGCGCCGCCTCGCGTGGCGCCGCCCGTGAGGATCCCCATGCGCTCGGCGCTCTCGTCGTTCCCCAGGGCAGTCGCGAGCCTCGCAGCTGCCGCGCTCCTGGTTGCCGGCCTCGCCGTTGCCGGCCCGCAGGCTCCCGCCGTCGCCGACACGGCGCCCACCGACCCGGGCACCCCGGCGACCGTCTCGTCGGACTCCCTGCCCACGGTCCAGGTCGACGGCGTCGTCTGGTCGCAGATCATCGTCGGCAACACGGTGTACGTCGCCGGGCAGTTCACCACCGCGCGGCCCGCGGGCGCCGCACCCGGGACGCTGACCGTCCGCCGCTCGAACCTCCTCGCCTACAGCCTGACCACCGGTGCGCTGCTCACGACCTGGGCCCCGGCGCTCAACGGACCCGCGTACGTGATCACCGCGTCGCCGGACAAGACCCGCCTGTACATCGGCGGCAACTTCACCACCGTGAACGGCGCCGCGCAGGCGCGGTTCGTCGTGCTGGACCGGGCCACCGGGAAGCGCGTCGACGGCTTCACCGTCGGCGCGAACGCCGCCGTGCGGGCCATCGCCTCCACCCCGAGCACGATCTACCTCGGCGGCAACTTCAACGCGGTGGCCGGCGCTACCCGCTACCGGTTGGCGGCGCTCAGCGCCACGACCGGCTCGCTGCTGTCGTGGGCGGTCTCGGCGCAGTCCGCGCAGGTCGACGCGCTGGTACTGAGCCCCGACCAGAGCCGCCTGATCGTCGGCGGACGGTTCACCATGCTCGGCGGCGTCGCCGCGCCCGGGTCGGGCGCGGTCTCGGCATCGACCGGCGCGGTGCTTCCCTGGGCGGCCAACACGGTGATCAAGAACTGGGGCTACGGTGCCGGGATCACGAGCCTGGTGACCGACGGGACGCTGATCTACGGCTCCGGCTTCGCCTTCATCCGGGACACCAGCAGCGCGGGCAACCTCGAGGGCGTGTTCGCCGCCGACCCGATGACCGGCGAGATCGTCTGGGTCGAGGACTGCCACGGTGACACCTACTCGGTGTTCGCCACCCCGGGCAAGGACACGGTCTACGGCGCCGGGCACGCGCACTACTGCGGCAACATCGCCGGCTACCCCAACGGGGCCTACCGGTACGGCCTGGCGTTCTCCAAGAAGGTCGCCATGACCATCACCCCCAATCCGATCGCGAACTACTACAACTGGCAGGGCTACCCGGCGCCCGCGCTGCTCAACTACTACCCGGACTTCACCGCCGGTACCTTCACCGGCCAGCTCCAGGCGACCTGGCAGGTGACCGGCGACGCCGACTACGTGCTCTACGGCGGGGAGTTCCTCACCGTGAACGGGGTGCCCCAGCAGGGCCTGGCTCGGATGGCCGTGAGCACCCTCGCCCCGAACAAGAAGGGTCCGCGGCTGACCGGCGCCGCCACTCAGCCGATCGCGGTGTCCAAGGCCTCGGGCTCGGTGCAGCTGTCATGGCCGACCAACTGGGACCCCGACAACGAGACCCTGACGTACTCGGTGTACCGCGACGCCGCCACCACGCCGGTCTTCACGACGTCCTCCCAGGCCACCTCGTGGCAGCCCTCCCGGATCTCGATGACGAATACCGGCCTCGTCCCCGGGCACATCTACGCTTACAAGGTCGTGGTCCGGGACGCATTCGGGAACTCCGTCACCTCTCCGACGGTGCAGGTCGGGGTGGTCGGCAACAGCGCCGGCCTGCTGAGCAGCTATGCCAAGCAGATCCTGCGCGACGGCGCCGCCGGCTACTGGCGGCTGGGCGAGACCATCAACCACGCGCAGGACTGGACCGGCTACGCCGACTCGTACGTCGGCACGGGGGTCGTCCGGGCGGTTCCCGGGGCGCTCAGCGGGGACCCCAACAGGGCGGCGCGATTCACCGGCGCAGCGACGTCCCGGGTGTACGGGAGCCGCGCGATGGTGGGCCCGAACCGGTTCTCGGTCGAGGCGTGGTTCAGGACGACGTCGACGTCGGGCGGCAAGATCGTCGGCTTCGGCAACAACTCGACCATCGACAGCACCAAGTACGACCGTCACGTGTACATGGGCGCCGACGGCCGGCTCCGCTTCGGCGTCCACCCCAACTCGGTGCGGGTGATCACCGCCCCGGTCGCGTACAACGACGGGCAGTGGCACCACCTGGTCGCGACCCTGGGCACGAGCGGGATGCGGCTGTACGTGGACGGCGCGCTGCGGGCCGCGGACCCGAATACCGTCAGCGCGTCGCAGATCCCCGCCGGGTACTGGCGCATCGGGGGGGACAGTGTCGGAGCCTGGCCCGGGGCCGCCGGCGAGAACTTCGTCGGCGACATCGACGACGTCGCCGTCTACGGTCGGGCGCTCACCGCCGCCACCGTGGCCGGGCACCAGTCGCTCGGCTCGGGCGGCGTGCTCCCGAATCTGGCACCCACCGCGACCTTCACGGCGATCGGCGGGGAGTTGACGGCGAGCGTCGACGCGTCCGCGACGAGCGATCCCGACGGCACTGTCGAGTCCTACGCGTGGACCTTCGGGGACGGCGCCACCGGGACCGGGGTCACCGCCTCGCACGACTACACGACGCCGGGCACCAAGGAGGTCGATCTCACCGTGACCGACGACAAGGGCGGGCAGACCGTCACGTCCCAGCGGGTCGTCGTCCTGCGGGCGAACGCGCGGCCGACGGCGAGCTTCACGGTGACGCCGACAGACCTGTCGGCCACCGCCGACGCCGCCGCGACTACGGACCCGGACGGGACGATCGCGTCCTACGCGTGGACCTTCGGCGACGGCGCCACCGGCGCCGGGGTGAGCGCGTCCCACGCGTACGCGACGGCCGGCACGTACCCGGTCACCCTGACCGTGACCGACAACGACGGCGGGATCACGACGATCGCCCACGACGTCGTCGTCGCGGCGCCGAACGCGCTGCCCACGGCGAGCTTCACCGCGACGGGCGGTTCGCTGACCGCGAGCGTCGACGGGTCGGGGTCCAGCGACCCGGACGGCACGATTGCCGCCTACGCCTGGACGTTCGGCGACGACGGCACGGGCACCGGGCCGACGGCGACCCACACCTACGCGACCGGCGGCACCTACCCCGTCACGCTCACGGTGACCGACGATGCCGCCGCGACGGGCTCGATCACCCACGATGTGGTCGTCGCCGGCCCGAACTAGTCGGCGACCGCGACCTTCGATGACGACGGCGCGACCGCGTTCAGCGAGCGGTCGGCCCATCTCGACCACGGTGTGATCGTCAGCGCGGGCGGTCCCGGTCGCGGCTCGGCTGCACGCGCTTGGGCTCGCCGGGCATCTTGGGGTACTCCGGCGGGTAGGGGAGGTCCTGGGTGCCGTGGTCGCGCTCATCCTTGTCGGCCAGATCCAGCAAGGGCTGGATCGAGTAGCCCTGCCCACCGTCGGCACTCGGCGCACCGTCGGCGTTCAGCGGCGAGAACAGGTCGCCGACCTCGGCGAACCGGGCCGGCATCGTCGTGATGTCGAAGTCGTTCGGGGCGACGTCGGCCACCTCCTCCCAGCGCAGCGGCGCGGAGACGGTGGCGCGCGGGTTCGCGCGGATGGAATAGGCGGAGGCGATCGTGCGGTCCCGCGCCATCTGGTTGTAGTCGACGAAGATCTTGACGCCGCGCTCCTCCTTCCACCACTTGATCGTGACCTGCTCGGGCAGGCGGCGCTCGAGCTCGCGACCCAGCGCGATGGTCGCCCGCCGGGCCTGCGTGAAGGTCCAGCGCGGCTGGATCGGCACGAAGATGTGCAGCCCCCGCCCGCCGGACGTCTTCGGCCAGCCCTCCATGCCGAGCTCGTGCAGCAGGGCGCGCACCTCGGGGGCCACGCGCGCGGCGTCGTCGTAGTCGGTGCCGGGCTGCGGGTCGAGGTCGATCCGCATCTGATCGGGGGACTCGACGTCGGCGCTGCGCACCGGCCACGGGTGGAACGTGATCGTGCCGAGGTTCGCCGCCCACGCGACCACGGCCAGCTCGGTCGGGCACACCTCGTCGGCCGTGCGCCCGCTGGGAAACGCGATCCGGGACGTCTCGACGTAGTCGGGGGCGCCCTGCGGGACCCGCTTCTGGTAGAACGCGTCGCCCGAGCTGTCCATCCGGGTGGCGAGCTTCGCGCCCTCGAACACGCCCTTCGGCCAGCGCTCGAGGGTGGTCGGGCGGTCCCGCAGCGCGCCGAGGATCCCGTCCCCGACGGACACGAAGTACTGCACGACGTCGAGCTTGGTCAGCCCCCGCTCCGGGAAGTACAGCCGGTCGGGACTGCTGACCTTGACGGTGCGCCCCCGAACCTCGAGCTCGACCGCGGGTGTCTTGCCAGCTGCCATCCCCCCACGCTAACGACGCCCGCCCGCCCCCGCGCGGGCACCGCCGCCCGCGAGTTCGCCCATCTGACGCGAATTCGTCGTTCGAAACCGGCGAACTCGCGGGTAAATGGGCGAACTCGCGGCCGAACG
>NZ_DATCNW010000282.1:0-31901 GCF_036565025.1 Pengzhenrongella sp. | reverse complement strand
CGTAACGACTGCGCACATCGGATGTGCGCAGGAGTCACGGATGTGCGCAGTCTGCCGTCACGGCCCCGCTGCACGTCGGGCTCGGTGGACAACGGCTGCGCGCTGCTCCGCCGATAATCAATACCGGCTCAGGCCAGTTCTGCGCAGATGTCCACGGACCTTCCCGATGTGCTCAGCAGCGTGAAGACGCCGGAAATCGGATCGACCGTGAAGACGTAGTTCCCGATGTATTGCGTGGTCGTCGGTCCCGCGGGCACGTCGGTGGGAAACAGGATCAGCACGTTGTGGCCAGTGGACGTGTAGGTGACTGTCCCGTCGGGGCTTGTCGCGGTGCGCGTGACGGATCCATTCGGCCGGAGAGTGACGGACTTGCCGGGCGTCGTGCCGAGCGGTCCGAGGTTCGTGAACGTCAGGGTGGCCCCCTTGCCAGCGGCGATGGTGCGCACCACGTTCCCGGCCTCGTCCGTGAACTCGCGTGTCTGGAGGTTCCCGCCGACGCTCGCCACCCGCACGGCGAAGCCCGGGCAGGCGACTCCGCTCGGCAGATCGACGACGAAGTCGGCCGCCGATGCAGGCGGCGCGGTGGCGAGGAGCAAGGCCGCCAGAATTCCGGCCGGCACAAAACGACGCGTGGTCGTGCGCATGGGTTTCTCCTCTACTCAGAAAGGTTCCTTCGGCGTAGGCGTGCGGTCCGAATCCATCAGAAAGAGCCGCACGTATCTCGACCGTAGGGGGCGGCGAAAAGTCGCGTCAATAGTCCTGAGTGTCCGAAATGCTCCCTCGCGGGGATTCTCGCGAAGGTGAGCTCGTCGTCGACCCGGGTCACGTCCTCCAGGTCGCAGCGCCTCGGCTCGCGCTCCCAGCCTCCGGCCGTGGTCACGTCTGGCACAGTCGCCGGCATGGCCGACGACGACGCCGACACCCTCGCTCCGCCCACGGACCCCCGCCTGGCGGGGGTCCTCGAGGAGCTCGTACGGCGTGAGCCGCTGTTCCATCACCGCGAGCTCGCCGCCGACACGTACCTCCTCACATACGTCTTGCAGCAGGGCGATCGACGCACCCGCAGGTCAACGCTCTGGCAGCGGGCCGGGAACAGCTGGCGGGCCCTGTATCACCAGGGGACCGTCGTACTGTGATGTAAGTTACTTTCACTGGAATGTGCACGGAGTGTCACTCGTTACCGATCGGGTGCACGACGCCCCGACCTCGCTGCCTCGGCCCAGCGCCGAGCCGGACCCCAGGAGGCTCCCTGTGGGAAGCCCGTCAGTCGTTCGTCGCCGGGCGGCCGTGGCCGTCGCGGCCGCCGCCGCGCTCGCCATCCCGCTGCTCGGCGCTCCCGCTGTCGCGGCGCCCGCGTCGCCGAGCGTTCCGACCGCCTCGGCCGAGTCCGGGCGTCACGACAGCCGCGCCGGGAAGGCCTACGTGGAGCGCACCCTCGCGCACATGTCGCTCGAGGAGAAGGTCGGCCAGCTCTTCGTCACGAACGCGTACGGCTCGCAGTCCGGTGCCGTGACCGACGTCGAGAAGGCCGCGAACCAGAAGGCCTACGGCGTCGACACGCCCTCGCAGGTCGTCGAGAAGTACCACCTCGGCGGGGTCATCTACTTCGCCTGGACAAACAGCGTCCAGAACCCCGACCAGATCACCGCCCTGTCCAACGGGCTGCAGACCACCGCGCTGAACTCCGGCGCTCGCGTGCCGTTGACCGTGGTCACCGACCAGGAGCAGGGCATCGTCACCCGCATCGGCCCGCCCGCGACGCAGTTCGGCGGCAACATGGCCCTCGGCGCCGGCCGAAGCACGACGGACACCCGCGTCGCCGCCAAGATCACCGGGCAGGAGCTCGCGGCGATGGGCATCAACCAGGACTTCGCGCCCGACGCCGACGTCAACGTCAACCCGGCGAACCCGGTCATCGGCGTGCGCTCGTTCTCCTCCGACCCGATGCTCGCGGCCGGCCTCACCGCCGCCGCCGTGCGCGGCTACCAGGACGACGCCGGCATCGCCGCGACCGCCAAGCACTTCCCGGGCCATGGCGACACCGCCGTCGACAGCCACCTCGGTGTCCCGCTGATCACGCACACCCGGGCCCAGTGGGAACAGCTCGACCTGCCGCCGTTCCGCGCCGCCATCGACGCGGGCGTCGCGGCGATCATGACCGCGCACATCGTCGTGCCGTCGCTCGACCCGTCCGGCGTCCCGGCGACGCTGTCCAAGCCGATCCTCACCGGCGTGCTGCGCGGCGAGCTCGGGTTCACGGGCGTCATCTACACCGATGCGCTCACCATGCAGGGCGTCCGCGACGCGTACAGCGACGCCGAGATCCCCGTGCTGGCCCTCGAAGCGGGCGCCGACGTGCTGCTCATGCCCGCCGAGGGCGCGATGGACGACGCCTACCAGGGCGTGCTCGACGCCGTCCGCAGGGACAGGATCAGCGAGCGCCGGATCGACGCGAGCGTCCGCCGGGTCCTCGAGCTCAAGTGGGACCGCGGCGTCGTCGCGCACCCGATCGCAGACCCGGCCGCGCTGACCGGCGTCGTCGGCACCCCCGCGCACCTCGCCGCGGCGCAGGGGATCACCGACCGCACGACGACGCTCGTGACCAACGACGGGACCCTGCCGGTCGCTCCGGCGGGGAAGAAGATTCTCGTCGTCGGCCCGGACGCGGTCACCACCGGCACCCTCGCCGCTGCGCTCACCGCACGCGGCGCGCAGGTCACCACGACGGTCACGGGCACCTCGCCCGACCCGACCGTCCGCGCCGCCGCGGTGGCTGCGGCCGCGAACAACGACCTCGTGGTCGCCCTGACCAACAACCTGCACGCGGCGACCGTCCCGGCCGCGAACGTGCGGGCGCTCGTCGCCGAGCTCGGGGCGGGCGGCACCGATCTGGTCGCTGCCGCGCTGCGCAACCCGTACGACGTCGCCTACGGCGAGGGCGTGGAGAGCTGGCTGGCCACCTACTCGGTCAAGCCGGTCGCGATCGAGTCCCTCGCCCGCATCATCACCGGCGAGGTCACCCCGACCGGCAAGCTCCCGGCAGACGTCCCCGCCGCCGGCCCCGGTACCACCGCCTACCCCTTCGGTGCCGGCCTCACCTGGTAGCTCACACATCCGCGAACTCGGGGGTTTGCGTCGAGCTAGGACGCTGGACGCCGGGCTGACACAGAGGGTGGAGTGTGCGAGTTCGGCAGAAGCCTCCGAGCTCGCCGATTCGGCGCAAGCCTGCAACGGCGAATTCGCCCATTTGATGCGAGTTCGTCGGTTCGACCGGCGAATTCACGGGGAAATGGCGAACTCGCGCATGGTCGGCTGGCTGGCCGGCTGACGGGCCGGCTGACCGTGCGCTGACGCCTCGCTGCCACATCGACCCTGAGGGCGCGGGCTCAGTGCATCGCTCAGTGCATCCAGAGTGCAGTGAATGCTTCGTTTTGGTGCACCTTCGCTGCACTGAGCGCTGGAGCGCTGCGCTGAGGTCGAGCGGTCAGACCGCCCACCGGGTCGTCGGCGCGGGTCGGTGGACGAGCGGGTTGGCGAGCGTGCGGGGGTACGTCAGATTTCTACGATGCCGGTGGGGGTTTGGAAGGAGACCGTCAGCAGGCCGGGGGTGCCGTGGGGGGCGACGAAGGAGAAGTCGAGCGTCTCGGGCGTGTAGTCCGGGTCCAGGCCCAGCCAGTCCCGCACGCGGACCGGGCTGCCGGCGATCTGCAGGCCCATCAGCCGCACGACGCCGGTGCCGCCGACGGACGGGTGCAGCTCGGGTCCCGTCTCCCAACGGATCATGTACGGCAGCTGCGGGTCCACGATGAGGCCCTTGACGCCGATCTGGCGCCAGCGCAGCTCCACGCCGTCGGGCCGGTGCCGGTTGCCTGGCATCGCCGGGCGGCCGATGCGCTCCTCGAACGGCGCGAGGTCCTGCACCGCGACGACCCAGCCGAGCCAGCCGCCGCCGTCGGCCGAGCGGGCGCGCACCGCCTGGCCGAACGGCGCCTTGTCCGACGCCGGATGGTCGAGCACCTCGACGATCTCGAGGTAGCGACGCTCGGCGAGCGGCAGCACGATGTTCCGGGTGCCGAAGCGAGGGTGCACCCCGCCATCGACCGGGTCGATTCCGAGGGCTGCACCGAGCCGCGCGGCAGTCGCGCGCAGCCCGTCCGGCTCGGCGGCATAGGAGACGTGATCGAGACGCATGGCAGGCATCGTGGCACACGAAAAGCACCGCTCCGACCCTTGGCGGAAACCTGCGGCGCGTGCTCGACCCGACGCACGTCGAGCCCGGCGAGAGGCGAACCCGACTGAGCGCCCGCCTCGAACCCTGCGAAAACCGACCAGAACCCCGCAACGTCCGAGCGCTGACGTCCTATAGGACGTCAGCGCTCCGACGTTACGGGGAGTTTCTGCGTTGTGTCCGCCGGTTGGAACGCGCGGGCCGGGCGTTCCCACTGGATTCGGAATGGCATCAATCCGGTAACGATCCGGGATCAGTCGACGGACTGCACGAACAGGGGCCCTCGTTCTGGCTAGCGTCACGAATTCGAGCATCCTTGTCCAGGAGGAAATGTGACGATCAGACGCAGGTATGCGGCGATCTCCGCGGTAGCCGCAGGGGCCCTTCTGATGGCGGGTTGCGGCTCTGCCGGTGGCGGTGGCAAGGCGAGCCCGACGGCGGAGAAGCTCGCGGACTCGATCACGATCGGACTCGAGCTGGCGCCGGACGGCTACAACTCGTATACCGCGGCGACCAACAGCGCGTACGACCAGTACATCGACAACCTGACGCAGCGACAGTTCGCGCAGGTTCAGCCGGACGCCACGATCAAAGCCGACAAGGCGTTCGGCACCTACAAGAAGGTGTCGGACGACCCGCTCACCGTGAAGTACACCTTCGCGAAAGACGCCGTGTGGTCGGACGGTGTCCCCCTCGACTTCGACGACGTGCTGCTCGCGTGGGCATCGTCCTCGGGCAACTATCCCTCGGGTCAGACCGACCCAGCGGGCAACCCGGTCGACATCTTCAACACCGCGAGCACCAACGGCTGGGCCGAGATCGAGAAGCCGCAGGGCAAGGCCGGGGACAAGTCGTTCACCTTGGTGTACAAGTCCCCGTACGCCGACTGGGAGACCGTCGCGGACTACTTCATGCCGGCGCACATAGCCGCCGAACAGGGTGGGATGAGCTCCGCCAACAACGGCGCTGAGCTCATCAAGGCGATCGAGGACGACGACATCGCCGCGCTCAAGCCGGTGGCCAAGTTCTGGAACGAGGGCTGGCTGTACCAGGAGAACCTGCCGTCGCTGCCCGATCCGAAGCTCATCCCCACGATCGGTCCGTACAAGTACGACAACGCCTCCAACGGCACGCTGACCCTCGTCCGTAACGACAAGTGGTGGGGGCCGAAGGCCAAGACCGAGAAGATCGTCTTCAAGACGATCAACGTCGACGAGGCGGTCCAGGCCCTCCAGAACGGTGAGATCGACTCGTTCGACCCGTCCAACCCGACGGGGGACATGGTCAAGCAGCTCGCCGATCTCGGCGCCGCCGCGAAGGTCGACAAGGGACAGTCCTTCGCCTTCAGTCACGTCGATTTCGACTCCCGGGCCAAGGGGGTCTTCCACGACATCAAGGTGCGCCAGGCATTCCTCAAGTGCGTGCCGCGCAAGGAACTGGTCGACAAGTTCGCGAAGCCGATCTACGCGAAGTCCACCGTCCTTGACCTGCGGGAGTACCTGCCCGCGCAGGCGGAGTACAAGGAGGTGCTGGCCGGCGTTCCCGAGGCCAAGAAGTACGCCGACGTCGACCTTCCGGGCGCCAAGGCGCTGCTCGCGGATGCGGGCGTCAAGACCCCGCTCAAGGTGCGCTTCATCTACTCGTCGTCGTCCACCCTGCGCGCCGACCAGCTGGCGCTCATCAAGGCGTCCTGCGACCAGGCAGGCTTCTCCGTCCAGGCCAAGCCCGACCCGGACCTGTTCACCACGCTGACCCACCCGGGGGAGTTCGACGCCGCGGTGTTCGGCTGGTCCGGTTCGGGGCTGATCGCCTCAGGGCAGTCGATCTACGTCACCGGCGGTGCCCAGAACTACGGCGGGTACAGCGACAAGAAGGTTGACGACCTGTGGACGGAGATCGTCAAGACCACCGACCGCGCCAAGGTCGTGCCACTCAAGACGGAGATGGAGGAAGAACTGTGGGTCAACCCCTACAACGTGGTCCTCTACCCGAACCCCGGCGTGACGGCGTTCGCCTCATCGCTCAAGGGCCCGGCGTACAACCCGACGCAGTACGGCTCGACGTGGAACGCGGAGACGTGGACCAAGACGCTCGACTGAGGGTGCCTGCGGCGCCGTGAACCGGCGCCGCAGGTGGGCGATCGCCGTCGGGCGGGTACCGGCTCGGGCCGGTATCCGCCCCTGGCGGCTCGCTAGGTTGTCCGCCGTCCGAGTTCAACGCAGGGAGACGCATGCTCGTCTTCGTCGTCAGGCGAATGATCATCTCGTTCTTCATCGTGCTCGCCTCGACGTCCCTGATGTACCTCCTGGTCGCGCTGTCCGGTAACCCTCTGCAAGACCTGCTGGAGGACAACCGGCCCGGCCAGGCCGAGCGGATCGCCGCGCGCACCGCGGCCCTGCATCTCGACGTGCCGATCCCCGGTCGTTACGTGCTCTGGTTGCAGGATGTCGGCCGGTGCCTCGCGCCGGGTGGGGACCAGTGCACCCTCGGCCTCGATCGGACCAACCGCCCGGTCCTTCCGCAGCTCGACGTCGCGCTCGGGTCGACCCTGCGACTGGTCATCGGTGCCACCCTGCTGGCCGTGCTGCTGGGCGTCGTCACGGGCGTCGTGACGGCGCTGCGCCAGTACAGCACGTTCGACTACGCGGTGACCTTCATCGCGTTCCTGTGCTTCTCGCTCCCGGTGTTCTGGGTCTCCACGCTGCTCAAGCAGTACATCGCGATCGACCTCAACAACTGGCTCTCGCATCCGGAGATGACCTACGCCTCGATCGGGCTGATCGGCCTGGTGTCCGGGCTGGTGTGGGCGGTCGTCATCGGCGGTGACCCGCGGCGCCGGGGCATCGTGTTCGCGGTCGCCACCGTCGCGACGTCGGCGACGCTGATCGTGCTGCTCAGCGTCGGCTGGTTCGAGCAGCCGGCTCTCGGAATCGTCGGGGTCGGGATTTCGGCACTCGTGGCGGCTTTCCTGTGGAGCGCGCTCTTCGCGGGCCTGCGACCACGCACCCGGCCCGTGCTCTACGCGAGCCTCGCGACGGCGGTCGTGGGCACCATCGTCGTCGCGCTCGCGCAACCCGTGATGGCGGGCATGACCTGGTCGACGTTCGGCGCGCTCGCCGTCGGCCTGGTGCTGCTCGGCGTCGTGATCGGCCGGATCGTCGGTGGGCACACCCGGCGTCTCGCCGCGCAGATCGCCGGCATCACCGGGGTGAGCGTGGTCGCCCTGATGTCGCTCGACCAGCTGTTGCGCTCCTACCCGGTGCTCTTCCAGGCCACCGACGGGCGCCCGATCGCGACGACGGGGTCCCAGACGGCGAACCTGAACGGGACCTTCTGGGTCTCGAACCTCGATCTGGTGCTGCACCTCGCGCTGCCGACCCTCGCCATCATGTTGATCTCGTTTGCCAGCTACACCCGGTACACCCGGGCCAGCATGCTCGACGTGATGAACCAGGACTACGTGCGCACCGCTCGCGCGAAGGGGCTCAACGAGCGCACCGTGATCGTGCGGCACTCGTTCCGCAACGCCCTGATCCCGCTCGCGACCCTGGTCGCCTTCGACTTCGCCGGAGTCCTGGGTGGTGCGGTGGTCACCGAGACCGTGTTCGGCTGGTCCGGGATGGGCCGGCTGTTCACCCAGGGCCTGTCGCACATCGACCCCAACCCGGTCATGGCGTTCTTCCTCGTGACGGCCGTGGCGACGGTGCTGTTCAACATGCTGGCCGACATCGCCTACGCGTTCCTCGACCCAAGGATCCGCCTGAGATGACCACGATCACGCCGCTCAACACCATGCCGAACACCGCCGCGCGCAGCTCGGCGCAGACCATCCTGCGCCGGTTCCGCCGACACCGGGCCGCCATGAGCGGGTTCGTCGTGCTGCTGCTCGTGATGGTGCTGGCGTTCAGCGCGATCGGGTTCGGGCCGTTCCCCGGCTGGTGGAAGCAGGACTACAAGGTCCCGATGCCCCTGTTCCACGCCGGGGCGCCGACCCTCTCGGTGTGGCCGCCGAGCCTCGGGGAGCACCCCTTCGGCCAGGACAACATCGGGCGGGACTACTTCGCGCTCACCATGAAAGGCGCGCAACAGTCGCTCATCATCGCGTTCCTCGTCGGGATCGTCGGGACCGCGATCGGCACGGTGATCGGGGCCGTCGCGGGGTACTTCCGCGGCTGGACCGAGGCGGTGCTGATGCGGCTGACCGACGTCATGATCACGATCCCGCTGGTCGCCGTGGCGGCGGTCATCGCCGTCTCGACGGGCGGTGTCGGCGGGGTCTGGGGCCTGGGAGCGTTCCTCGGTCTGGTCACCTGGACCGGTCTCGCGCGAATCGTCCGGGGCGAGTTCCTGTCCCTTCGGGAGAAGGAGTTCGTGGACGCGGCGCGCTCGGTCGGCGCGTCGAGCGCGCGGATCATCTTCCGGCACATCCTGCCGAACACGATCGGTGTCATCATCGTGTCGGCGACCCTGGCGATCTCCTCGGCGATCCTGCTCGAGTCGGCGCTGAGCTTCCTCGGCTTCGGGGTCCGGAGCCCCGACACCTCGCTCGGTCAGCTGATCAACAACTACCGCTCAGCGATGACGGTGCGGCCGTGGCTGTTCTGGTGGCCGGGGCTGTTCATCATCGCGATCGCGCTCGCGGTCAACTTCATCGGCGACGGGTTGCGCGACGCGTTCGACCCCCGCCAAGACCGCGCGAAGGCCTGAGGGGACACCGCCAGATGACGATCGACACCGAAGCGGCCGCGTTGCGGCGGTGGGGCGGCGACCCCGAACCGATTCTCGAGGTCAGCGGGCTCGGCGTCGACTTCCGCGTCGAGGGCGAGTGGGTGATGGCCGCGCGCGACGTCGCCTTCACGATCGCGCCGGGCGAGGTGCTCGCGGTCGTCGGCGAGTCCGGCTCGGGCAAGTCCGTCTCCGCGATGGGGATCCTCGGGCTGCTGCCGCCGAACTCGCGCACCATGGGCTCGGCCAAGCTGCGCGGCCGGGAGCTCATCGGGGCGCCCGAGTCCGCGCTGCGCGCGGTGCGCGGCAACGACGTCGGCCTGATCTTCCAGGAGCCGATGACGGCGCTGAACCCGGTGCTCACGGTCGGCTTCCAGGTCACCGAGGTGCTGCTCAGCCACCAGAACATCGCGCCGGACCAGGCGCGTGTGCGGGTGATCGAGCTCTTCCGGCTGGTCGACCTGCCCAATCCCGAGGGCCGGTTCGACACCTACCCGCACCAGCTGTCCGGGGGGCAGCGCCAGCGCGTGATGATCGCGATGGCGATCGCGTGCGACCCCGTGCTGCTGATCGCCGACGAGCCGACGACCGCGCTCGACGTGACGGTGCAGGCGGAGATCCTGGACCTGCTGCGCGCGCTGCACTACCGGCTCGACTCCGCGATCCTGCTGATCACGCACGACATGGGTGTGGTCGCGGACCTCGCCGACCAGGTCGTGGTGATGAAGGACGGCATGGTCGTCGAGTCCGGCCCGATCCGCCGGGTGTTCTCCGAGCCGAGCCAGGACTACACCCGCGAACTGCTCATCGCCGTGCCGCACCTCGGCGCGCAGATCGCCGCGCGCGCGCTCGAGGTCCACGAGCCGGAGCCGACCGCCACGGTGCGGGACACGCTCAGTGCCACCCCGATCGGCACGCCGAGCGTGGCACAGGTGCGACCGACCGAGCCGGCCGCGGCGGCGCTCGATCTGCGCAACCTGGTCATCGAGTACCCGGGTCACCGGCGCACCCCCGCGTTCCGCGCGGTCGACGACGTGTCGTTCTCGATCGCCCCCGGCGAGGTCGTCGGGCTCGTGGGGGAGTCCGGTTCGGGCAAGACGACGATCGGGCGCGCCGTCGTCGGGCTGCTGCCCGTGACCAGCGGGGTGGTGTCGATCGGCGGGGCGGACGTCGCGAGAATGTCCAAGCGCGAGCTGCGCCCGCTGCGGCGCCGGTCCGCGATCGTGTTCCAGGACCCGGCCGCCTCGCTCAACCCCCGGATGACCATCGGGGAGTCCATCGGCGAGCCGCTCTTCCTGCACGAGAAGCTGCGCAAGGCGGGGCTCGACCGCCGGGTCGAGGCGCTCCTCGACAAGGTCCGGCTGCCGCACGCGTACCGGAACCGGTATCCGCACGAGCTCTCCGGCGGCCAGCGCCAGCGCGTCGGCATCGCCCGGGCGCTCTCGCTCGGGCCCGATCTGCTGGTCGCGGACGAGCCGACCAGCGCGCTGGACGTCTCGGTGCAGGCGCACGTGCTCGAGCTGTTCCAGGAGCTCCAGCGCGAGAGCGGGTTCGCGTGCTTGTTCATCAGCCACGACCTGGCCGTCGTCGAGATCCTCGCGAGCCGGGTCGGCGTGCTGCACCACGGCCGGCTCGTCGAGATGGGCACGCGCGAGGAGATCCTGCTTCACCCGCGCGAGCCGTACACCCGCCGCCTGATCGCGGCCGCACCCGTGCCCGACCCCGACGAGCAGCGGGCCCGCCGAGCCGAGCGCGCCGAGGCCCTCGCGGCCGGAGCCGACGAGGAAGACTGACCCCCTTCCGAGTTGTCAGACGCAGCCCGGTCGACGGCCACTGCGCGCCCGCCAGGTCAGCCGGCGAGTTCGTCGTTTCCAGTCGAGTTCGCCGATCGAAAACGACGAACTCGCATGCGGACCGGCGAACTCGAGCTCTGCGCGGGCCGGTGAATGCTCGCCGTCGGCGGCGCCGGACGTCCACGCGTCGAAACCGGGCTGGGTGTATCGCTGGGTGTATGGAACGTGCACCCACGGTGCACGTTCCATACACCCAGCCCTACACCCACGCGCTCGAGCACTCCCATCCAAGCCCGATGCCTTGCGGCCCGCAGCAGCCGCCGCTCCCGGGGGGTGAACGTCAGTCCGGCGCGGAATCACACCCCAACGCGTCCCCACCACCATCACCGTCAGACGTGGCGCGGTCTCTGGCGCGCGCAGCGTCTGACACTCGGCGGGTGGGGTCAGGTCAGGGCGGTGAGGAGGCCGAGCGCGCTCGCGAGCGCGAGGGTGACGATGAGGCCGACCGAGAACTGGGTGTGCACCTCCACGGAACCACTCGAACCACCGCTCGAGTCCATCGCCCGAGCCCACTCGCGCCGGACCCATACCGCGACCGCGCCGGAGCTGCTCGCGGTGGAGGCGCTCGTGGGTGGCAGCTCCCCGCCCGCACCGGGCCAACCGAGCGCGGCCACCTCGCCCGAGGTCAGGCTCGCGTCGGTGTGCCGGCCCGACGCAGGGGCGGCCCACGCCGTGAACGACCGCCCATCGGTCGTCACGAGGGTGAACGCATAGCGCGTGCGCACCTCGGTGAGCGCGGCCCACGGCACCTCGACGTCGCGCACGACGTTGCGCAGCGTGACCCCGGAGCCGGACACCTCGACGGACGGACGCACCAGGACCCCGTAGACCAGCGTCGCGGCGAGCACGATCGCCGGTGCCTGGCGCACGAGAGCCGCCACGCCGCCGTCGTGCAGCGCGAGCCAGGCCCATCCGACGGTGACCAGACCCCAGCCGATCGCGACGGCACTCGAGGAACGGGGCCGAAAGACGTGACCGGGCTGGGCAGCGGGCATGGCCGCCATGCTCGCAGGTTCGCCTCGCACCGGGACCGAGCGCCGCGCGCGATCCGTACCAGATTCCGTTCGGAAAAGCACCCGTAATGTCCAAAATCATGCGGTTTCAGCCGCCGCTCCAACATCACGAGCGTGTTTCCAGTCTGATTCAATCGCGCAGCCGTCTCACATGTTGGAACCTACTGACCAGTATCAATCGTGTAACGATCCGGCGTCAGGGCCAAACATGAGCGGTAGGTCACGTTTTGAGACGTACTCTCGTCGCATCCCATGGCGGTGCCTGGGTGCTTGCATGGGCCGGGTCCACTCGTGGACGCCTAGCCCTGCGGGCGCCGGTGCCGCCGCCCACCAGGAGGAAAATTGAAGATCAGGCGCATCGCCGGTTTCGCTGCCTCGGTAGCAGTGGGCGCGCTCGTGCTCTCTGCCTGTGCCAGCACGCCCGGCAAATCCACCAGCAGCACGACCACCAAGGCAAGCGGTCCGTCGACCGGCATCGTCTCCGCGTGGGGGTCTGAGCCGCAGAACCCGCTGATCCCGACGAACACCAACGAGGTCGGCGGCGGCAAGATCGAGGACCTCATGTTCGGGGGGCTCGTCTACTACGACGCCAAGGGCGCACCGCACAACGAGGTCGCCGACTCCATCAAGACCACGGACGCGCAGAACTACACGATCAAGCTCAAGGCCGGCCAGAAGTTCACGAACGGCGAGCCCGTCACGTCGTCGAGCTTCGTGGATGCCTGGAACTACGGCGCCCTGCTCAGCAACAAGCAGCTCTCGAGCACCTTCTTCGAGACCATCGACGGCTACTCGGACAAGGCGAATTCCAAGCTGACCGGCCTGAAGGTCGTCGATCCGACCACGTTCACGGTGAAGCTCAAGAGCCCCGAGTCGGACTTCCCGCTGCGGCTCGGCTACTCGGCGTTCTACCCGCTGCCTGCGGCGGCGTTCAAGAACATGAAGACGTTCGGCGAGAACCCGATCGGCAACGGTCCGTACAAGTTCGCCAAGGCCGGTGCCTGGGTGCACAACGTCGGGGTCAACCTCATCCCGAACAAGGGGTACGCCGGTGACCGGGTCGCGCAGAACGGTGGCGTCGACATCAAGTTCTACACGACGCTTCCCGCGGCCTACAACGACCTGCTCGCCGACAACCTCGACGTGCTCGACAGCGTCCCGGACAGCGCGTACGGCACGTTCAAGCAGGAGCTCGGTGACCGCGCGGTGAACCAGCCGGCGGCCGTCTTCCAGTCCTTCACCATCCCGACCAAGCTCGCGCACTTCGCGGGTGCCGAGGGCGCCCTGCGTCGCCAGGCCATCTCGATGGCGATCAACCGCCCGCAGGTCACCAAGGCGATCTTCCAGGACACGCGCACTCCCGCCAAGGACTTCACGTCGCCGGTCATCTCCGGTTGGTCGGACTCGGTGTCCGATAACGACGTGCTCACGTTCAACGCCACGAAGGCCAAGGACCTGTGGAAGCAGGCCGACGCCATCTCGCCGTGGTCCGGGAAGTTCACCATCGGCTACAACGCCGACAGCAGCCACCAGGCCTGGGTCGACGCGGTGTGCAACCAGCTCAAGAACACGCTGGGGATCGACGCCCAGGGTGCCAGCGAGCCGGACTTCAAGACCCTGCGGTCCGACATCACGGCCCGCACGATCAAGGGTGCGTTCCGGAGCGGTTGGCAGGCGGACTACCCGTCGCTGTACAACTTCCTCGGGCCGCTCTACGCCACGGGTGCCGGCTCGAACGACGGCGACTACTCCAGCCCGAAGGTCGACTCCCTGCTGAACGAGGGTCTCGCATCCACCTCGGTCAAGGATGCCAACGCCAAGTTCGACCAGGTCCAGCAGATCCTGTTCAAGGACCTCCCGGCCATCCCGCTGTGGTACGCGAACGCGACCGGTGGCTACTCCACCAAGGTCAAGAACGTGCAGTTCGGCTGGAACAGCGTTCCGCTGCTCTACGAGGTCACCAAGAACTGACCTCGCAGCAGCCGTCTGGGGTGGGCGCCCGACCCGGGTGCCCACCCCAGACATGTCCGACATATCGTGATTCCGCGCGGTCCTGTCTAGAGTGACGCGCCGGCCGGAGTCAACGATGCCCCGTGCTGAGCTCAACGAGAAGGAGACCTGATGGCCTGGTACATCGGGCGCAGGGTCTTGCAGATGATCCCCGTATTTCTGGGGGCCACGCTGCTCATTTACGCCATGGTCTTCGCCCTGCCCGGAGACCCCGTCCTCGCCCTCGGCGGCGACAAGGGCCTGAACCCGGCCATCGCCGCGCAGATCCGGGCCGAGTTCCACCTCGACCAGCCCTTTTACATGCAGTACCTGCTCTACCTCAAGGGCATCCTGACCCTCGACTTCGGCAACACGTTCTCCGGCCTGCGGGTCATCGACGTGATGCGCCAGGTCTTCCCGGTCACCTTCCAGCTCGCGATCATGGCGCTCATGTTCGAGGGCGTGTTCGGGATCGGGATCGGCCTCATCTCCGGCCTGCGCAAGGGCAGGTACTTCGACGCGACCTTCCTGCTGGTCAGCCTGCTCGTCATCGCGCTGCCGACGTTCGTGATCGGCTTCGTGCTGCAGTACGGGATCGGCGTCAAGCTGCGCTGGCTTCCCGCCACGGTCGGTGCGGACGTGAACGTCAGGACGCTGCTGATGCCCGCGATCGTGCTCGGGGCCGTGTCGTTCGCCTATGTGCTCCGCCTGACCCGGACCTCCGTCGCGGAGAATCTCACCGCCGACTTCGTCCGGACCGCGACGGCCAAGGGCCTGTCTCGCAGCCGGGTGGTGAACGTCCACGTGCTCCGCAACTCCCTGATCCCCGTGGTCACCTTTCTCGGGTCGGACCTCGGTGGCCTGATGGGCGGGGCGGTCGTGACCGAGGGCATCTTCAACGTCCCCGGGGTGGGCAACGCCCTCTTCACTGCGATCAAGCAGGGACAGGCGCCGACCGTCGTGTCCCTCGTCACCGTCTTGGTGATCGTCTACATCATCGCCAACCTCTTTGTGGACCTGCTGTACGCGGCCCTGGATCCGAGGATTCGTTATGCCTGAGCTCACCCGCCCGCACCAGGCCCACTTCTTCGCCGACCTCGACCGGAGTCCGCTCGGACTCGTCGACGGTGTCGACGAGTCGGCGGCGCCGGCCAGTCTGTGGACCGAGGCCTGGCACAGCCTGCGCCGTCGGCCGCTGTTCTGGATCTCGGCCGTGCTCATCCTGCTCGTGCTCGCGATGGCGACGATCCCGAGCCTGTTCACTTCGGTCGACCCGTCGTACTGCACCCTGGACCACTACCTCGGGACGCCGATTGCCGGCCACCCGTTCGGCTTCGACCGCCAGGGGTGCGACATCTACGCGCGCACCATCTACGGTGCGCGGGCGTCGGTCACGGTCGGGGTCCTGACGACGCTCGCCGTGGTGGTCATCGGCGCGGTCGTCGGCGCGTTCGCCGGCTTCTACGGTGGTTGGTTCGACTCGGTGCTGTCCCGGGTCACCGACATCTTCTTCGCCATCCCGCTGGTGCTGGCCGCCATCGTGGTCATGCAGATGTTCAAGAGCGACCGCAACGTGATCACGGTGGTGCTCGTGCTCGGCGTCTTCGGCTGGCCGCAGATCGCCCGCATCACCCGCGGCGCCGTGATGAGTGTGAAGAACGCTGACTACATCACGGCCGCCAAGGCGCTCGGATCCTCCCGGATCATGACTCTCGCGCGCCACGTGATGCCGAACTCCGCGGCACCGATCATCGTCACGGCGACCGTCTCGCTCGGCACGTTCATCGTCGCCGAGGCCACGCTGTCCTTCCTCGGGATCGGGCTGCCGACGAACATCGTTTCCTGGGGCGCGGACATCTCCAAAGCGGAGGAGACCCTGCGCAGCCAGCCGTCCGTGCTGTTCTACCCGGCCGGGGCGCTCGCCCTGACGGTGCTCAGCTTCATCATGATGGGCGACGTCGTGCGCGACGCCCTGGACCCGAAGGCGCGCAAGCGATGAGCCAGATCCCCACGACCCTGACCGACGACGTCGCTCGGGGGGCGTCGAACTCCGCCGAGGTCCCGCTGCTGCATATCAAGGGTCTCGAGGTGTCGTTCTCGACCTCCACCGGGCTCGTCCCCGCCGTGCGCGGGGTGGATCTGACCGTGTACGCCGGCCAGACCGTCGCGATCGTCGGCGAGTCCGGGTCCGGCAAGTCGACCACCGCGCACGCGATCATCGACCTGCTTCCGGGGACCGGAAATGTCACCGCGGGCTCGATCATGTTCGACGGCACGGAGATCACCACCGCGAGCCGGCGCCAGATCGTCGCCCTGCGCGGCAGCCAGATCGGGCTCGTCCCACAGGACCCGATGTCCAACCTGAACCCGGTCTGGAAGATCGGCTATCAGGTCAAGGAGGCGCTCAAGGCAAACGGCATCGCGAAGGGTGCCGCGGCGAACAAGCGCGTCGCCGAGCTGCTCGCCGAGGCCGGCCTGCCCGACGCCGCCCGGCGCGCCAAGCAGTACCCGCACGAGTTCTCCGGCGGCATGCGCCAGCGGGCGCTGATCGCGATCGCCCTCGCGGCCCGGCCGAAGCTGCTCATCGCGGACGAGCCGACGTCGGCCCTGGACGTGACCGTGCAGCGGCAGATCCTGGACCACCTGCGGACGCTGACCGAGGAGCTCGGCACGGCGGTGCTGTTCATCACGCACGACCTGGGTCTCGCCGCCGAGCGCGCCGAGCACCTCGTGGTCATGTACCGCGGGAAGGTCGTCGAGTCCGGGCCGGCGGCGCAGATCCTGTCCGCCCCGCGGCACCCGTACACGCAGCGTCTCGTCGCGTCGGCCCCGTCGCTCGCCTCGCGCCGCATCCAGAGCGCGAAGGAGCGCGGGGTGGAGGCCACCGAGCTGCTTTCGGCAACGGGCGGCGACGGGATCAGCGCTAACCGCGAGGACGTCGTGGTGGTGGAGAACCTGTCCAAGGTGTTCCACCTGCGCGGCGGTCGCCCCGGCACCTCCAAGGAGTTCAAGGCCGTCGACGACGTGTCGTTCACCGTCAAGCGCGGCACGACGATGGCGCTCGTGGGGGAGTCGGGCTCGGGCAAGTCGACCGTCGCGAACATCATGTTGAACCTGCTCGAGCCGACCGCCGGCAAGATCCACTTCGAGGGCACCGACCTCGCCACCCTGAACCGCAAGCAGTTGTTCGCGTTCCGGCGCCGGGTGCAGCCGATCTTCCAGGACCCGTACGGCTCCCTCGACCCGATGTACTCGATCTTCCGCACGATCGAGGAGCCGCTGCGAACGCACCGGATCGGGGACAAGAAGTCCCGCGAGAAGAAGGTTCGCGAGCTGCTGGACATGGTGGCGCTCCCGCAGGCCACGATGCGCCGGTTCCCGAACGAGCTCTCGGGCGGGCAGCGTCAGCGGGTCGCGATCGCCCGGGCGCTCGCGCTCGAGCCCGACGTCATCGTGTGCGACGAGGCGGTCTCCGCGCTGGACGTGCTGGTCCAGGCGCAGATCCTGACGCTGCTCAACGACCTGCAGGCGGAGCTGTCGCTGAGCTATCTGTTCATCACCCACGACCTCGCCGTCGTGCGGCAGATCGCGGACCAGGTGTGCGTGATGCAGAACGGCAGGGTCGTCGAGGCCGCGACCACCGACGAGGTCTTCGACAACCCCCGCGAGGAGTACACCCGAGAGCTCCTCGCCGCGATCCCCGGCGCATCCCTCACCGCGTAAGCCGCCCCGAGCCCCGTCGGACCTGGACTCAGCTCCCTCAGGCCGCGGACTGCGCACATCGCCGCGGACTGCGCACATCGGATGTGCGCAGAAGGCACCGATGTGCGCAGTCTGCGGCGGGGGCGGCGTCGGATCGGCCGGCGGCAGGGGCCGGACCTGCGCCGGGACCGATTTCGGGGGCTGGATCCCGGCCTCGACCGGGGCCGGTTCGGTGTGCGGGTAAGATTGTCCGGTGCCCCATGACTTGGTGCACTCCCCAAATTTGAAACGAGTCTTTTATGTCTGTGCGCTCCGACCTGCGCAACGTCGCCATCGTCGCCCACGTCGACCACGGCAAGACGACCCTTGTCGACGCGATGCTCCGGCAGTCCGGCGCCTTCTCGGCCCACGACGCCCACGCGGACGAGCGGTCGATGGACTCCGGTGACCTCGAGCGCGAGAAGGGCATCACGATCCTCGCGAAGAACACCGCAGTGCGCTACACGGGTCCCGCCGCGGCCGCCGCCGGTCACCCCGAGGGCATCACCATCAACGTGATCGACACCCCCGGGCACGCCGACTTCGGTGGTGAGGTCGAGCGCGGCCTGTCCATGGTCGACGGCGTCGTGCTCCTCGTCGACGCGAGCGAGGGCCCCCTGCCGCAGACCCGGTTCGTGCTCCGCAAGGCGCTCGAGGCCAAGCTGCCGGTGATCCTGCTGGTCAACAAGGTGGACCGGCCCGACTCGCGCATCTCCGAGGTCGTCGCCGAGTCGACCGACCTGCTGCTGGGTCTCGCGAGCGACCTGCACGACGAGGTCCCCGACCTCGACCTCGACTCGATCCTCGACGTTCCCGTCGTGTATGCCGCCGCCAAGACCGGCCGCGCGTCGCTGACCCAGCCGGCCGACGGCGCCCAGCCGGACGCCGAGGACCTCGAGGCCCTGTTCAAGGTGATCCTCGAGAAGATCCCGGCTCCGACCTACACCGAGGGCGCGCCGCTCCAGGCGCACGTCACGAACCTCGACGCGTCGCCGTTCCTCGGCCGGCTCGCCCTGCTGCGCGTCTTCAACGGCACGATCCGCAAGGGTCAGACCGTTGCCTGGGCCCGCGCCGACGGCAGCCTGCAGAACGTGAAGATCACCGAGCTGCTCGAGACGAAGGCACTCAGCCGCGTGCCCACGGAGTCCGCGGGCCCCGGCGACATCGTCGCCGTCGCCGGCATCGCCGACATCACCATCGGTGAGACGCTGACCGACCCCGACGACCCGCGCCCGCTGCCGATGATCACCGTCGACGACCCCGCGATCTCCATGACGATCGGGATCAACACGTCCCCGCTCGCCGGTCGCGGCGGCAAGGGCCACAAGGTCACCGCCCGCCAGGTCAAGGACCGGCTCGACAAGGAGCTCATCGGTAACGTCTCGCTCCGCGTGCTGACGACCCCGCGCCCGGACGCGTGGGAGGTCCAGGGCCGCGGCGAGCTCGCGCTGGCCATCCTCGTCGAGCAGATGCGCCGCGAGGGCTTCGAGCTCACCGTCGGCAAGCCGCAGGTCGTCACCAAGCGGATCGACGGCAAGGTCCACGAGCCGATGGAGCGCATGACCATCGACGTCCCCGAGGAGTACCTCGGCGCCGTCACCCAGCTCCTCGCGGTGCGCAAGGGCCGCATGGAGACCATGGCGAACCACGGCACCGGCTGGGTCCGCATGGAGTTCAAGATCCCGTCGCGCGGCCTGATCGGGTTCCGCACCCAGTTCCTCACGGACACTCGCGGCACCGGTATCGCGTCGTCGTTCACCGACGGCCACGAGCCGTGGGCCGGCCCGATCGAGACCCGCATCAACGGGTCCCTGGTCGCGGACCGCTCCGGCGTCGTGACGCCGTTCGCGATGATCAACCTGCAGGAGCGCGGGTCGTTCTTCGTCGACCCGACCCAGGTCGTCTACGAGGGCATGATCGTCGGCGAGAACTCGCGCAACGAGGACATGGACGTCAACATCACCAAGGAGAAGAAGCTCACGAACATGCGCGCTGCAGCCAGCGACACGTTCGAGAACCTCACCCCGCCGCGTCACCTGACCCTCGAGGAGTCCCTCGAGTTCGCCCGCGAGGACGAGTGCGTCGAGGTCACCCCGGAGATCGTCCGCGTCCGCAAGGTCATCCTCGACCAGAACGAGCGTGGCCGCGTCTTCTCGAAGACCAAGCGGTCCTGACCACCACTCCGGCGCCCCGCGCCTTGAGCGCACGGGGTGGGCTGCTCGTCGTGCACGCCCACCCCGACGACGAGACGCTCGCGACCGGCGGCCTGCTCGCAACCTGGGCAGCCGCCGGTCGGCCGGTCACCGTGGTGACCTGCACGCGCGGTGAGCTGGGCGAGGTCATCGGTGCCGAGCTCGCCCACCTCGAGGGCGACGGACCGGCCCTCGCCGCGCACCGCGAGGGCGAGCTGGCCGCGGCCCTGGCCGCCCTGCGGGTGCCGGACCAGCTCTTTCTCGACACGGTCGCGGAGCCCGGCGGGCCCGACGGCCGGTACACCGACTCCGGCATGGCCTGGGCCGCACCCGGCCTCGCCGGGCGCCTGGAGGCCCTGCCCGACGGCGCGTTCGTCGCCGTCCCGCTCGAGGACGCCGCACGCCGGCTCGCTCGCGTGCTGCGCGCGCGCCGGCCCGAGGTCGTCGCGACCTACGAGCCCGGCGGCGGGTACGGGCACCCCGACCACGTCCGCGCGCACGAGGTCACCATGCGCGCGCTCGAGCTCGCGGCGGACCCCGCGACCGTGCTCGGCGACACCACGCCGCACCGCCCGGCGGCCGTGCTCTGGGCCGTGGTGGCCGCCGGCGCGCTGCGCGGCGCGTACGCCGAGCTCCCCAGCCTTCCCGCCGTGGCCGCGCTGCTCGACGCCGACCCTGCCCTCACGCTGCCTGACCCCGCCGGCCCGCTGCCCTCCCTCGCGGTGCCCGACGCCGGCGACCGGGCCGGCGACCTCACCGTCGACCTCGCTGTCGACGTGACCGGTGTGCTGGACCGGGTGGCCGCGGCCCTCGCCGCGCACGGCACGCAGGTGCGCTCGATCGCCGTCGACCCGGACCGGCTGGCACGTGCCGCGCGGCTGCCGGCGGACCCACGACCCGTCGTCGTCGGCTGCTACGCGCTGAGCAACGACATGCTCGCACCGCTGCTGAGCCGGGAGTCCTACCACCGCGTCCCGGTCGGCCCGGTCGGTGCCGGCAGCACCCTGGGCGACGCGGCCGACGTCGCGTGGCACGACGTGGCGTGGCCCGCCGCAGTCCGGCCGGTAGCCTGAACGCCATGGTCAGAGGCTTCCGGGGAACAGTTCTGCGGTGGGCGGGCGCGACGCTTGTCGGCGTCATCGTCGGCGCGGCCGGCACCACGATGCACCGGGCGATCGTGCCGTGGGGCATCGCCGTGTGCCTCGCCTTCGTGGTCGCGGCGGGGGTGCTGGTGCGGGCCTGGATCGGCACCATCGGCCTGGTCGCGTACGCGGTCGGGTGGGTCGCCATCGTGCAGGCGTTCTCGCTGACCGGGCCCGGGGGCGACGTGCTGATCCCGGCCGGGCAGGCGATCGGGTACGTCTGGCTCGTCGGCGGGATGCTGGCGATCGCGCTCGCCGCGTTCGCCCCGCGCCGCTGGTTCCGCGACGAGCCGCGCACGCGGCCGACCGAGCCGTGACCGACGACGCGATCGACGCCGCGGGACGGCGCGCGGACCCCGATCAGTACCGGGCCGCCATCGGCAGGCTCCCGGCGGGTGTGGCGATTGTCACACTGGTCTGGCGCGACGTCGAGTACGCGATGACGGCGAGCGCGGTGACCTCGGTCTCGCTCGACCCGCCGCTGCTGCTCTTCTGCGTGCACGAGGACGCCCGGTTCCGGGAGGCCCTCGACCACGTGGACCGCTGGGCGCTGAGCGTGCTCTCCGACACCGCGGCGCCCGTCGCCGACTGGCTGGCCTCGCCTGGACGCCCGGCGATCGGTCAGCTGGGCCGGGTCCCGCACTCGGTCGGGCCCGTGACGGGCGCCGCCCTGGTCGACGACGCGTCGGCCTGGTTCGAGTGCCGGACGTCGACGATCCACCGCGCGGGGGACCACGACATCGTCGTCGGCGAGGTACTCACAGCTCGCCAGGGGGAGTCAACCGCAGGCGGCCTGGTGCACCTCCGCGGACGGATTCGTCCCGTCCGATAAAGGAGTTGGCCGAGGGGCGACACCGCGTGCACCGTAGAATCGCTTGGCTGCGGGAGCCCGCAGTAACCATAGTGGGGAGAGAGACCCGATGCAGGAGAAGTCTGGGCGCGACGACCTTCGAGCGGAAGGCGCTGTGCCGAGCCCGGCAGGTCCCATCGACGAGACCGGTCCGGTCGGCGATCCCCAGCCGAATCCAGAGCTCCAGTCGCACTCAGAGCCCGAGCCGACTGCCGGCCTCGAGCACCCGGCTGAGCCCTACCCCGAGAACCCACCCTCCCCGCTCGCGGTCTTCGACGCCGACGTGCCGCGCCGGCACTGGCGGCGCGCGGTGCTCACCACCGCCGCGGTCGTCATCGTGCTCGGCGCGGGCTACGTCGGCGCGGCCTGGGCGTTCGCGGGCACGGTCCCGCGCGGCACCACCGTCGCCGGCGTCGAGATCGGCGGACAGAGCACCAAGGCCGCCGTCGCCACGCTCGACAAGGGGCTCGCGGGTCCGGTCAAGGAGCCGGTCCCGCTCGTCGCGGGCGACGTCAGCACCACCGTGCCGCCCGCCGACGCCGGGCTCACGTTCGACGCCAAGGCGACCGTGCGCGACCTCACGGGCTTCGACCTGCAGCCCGTCGGGCTCTGGCATCACATCTTCGGGCTCGGCGCCGAGCCGCCCGTCACGGCCGTGGACGAGAAGAAGCTCAAGGCCGCCGTCGAGAAGGCGTCCGGGGCACTCGTGACCGACGCAGTCGACGGGCAGATCGTGTTCGCCGACGGCGCCGCGCACGCGTCGGCGGCGGTCGACGGCAAGGCGGTCGACCCCAAGGCCGCGGCGCAGGTGCTGCGCACCTCGTGGCTGACCGCCGCGCGGCCGCTCAAGATCCCCACCCGCGCCGTCGCACCCGACATCACGCAGGCGGAGACGGACAAGGCCCTGACCGAGGTGGCCCAGCCGCTCGCGCAGGCCCCTATCTCCGTCGCCGTCGCCAACAAGACCATCGAGCTGCCGGCCGCCACCGTGACCTCGCTCGCGACCTTCGCCGTGAAGGACTCCGACCTCGTGCTCACGCTCGACGGCCCCGGACTCGTCAAGGAGATCGTCAAGCGCGCTCCGAAACTCTTCTCGCCGTCGGCCGATGCCCGCTTCGAGTTCCAGAAGGGCGTCCCCGTCGTGATCCCCGGGGTGTCCGGCACGACGATCGACCCGAAGGTGCTCGCCGGAGCCGTCGCCCAGGCGAGCGTGGCGAAGGAGCGCACCGCGCGCGTGCAGCGGGCGCCGAGCGACCCGTCACAGTCGACCGCCAAACTGAAGTCGCTCGGGATCCACGAGCTCATCTCGGAGTTCTCCACGCCGCTGACCCCCGAGCCGCTGCGCACCGCGAACCTGGCGGTCGGGGCCGGCAAGATCACCGGCAAGACCATCCTGCCCGGCGACACCTTCAGCCTCACCGACGCTCTCGGGCCGATCACGGCGGCGGCCGGGTTCAACTCGGCGAACGTGATCGTCAACGGTGAGCACGTCAAGGGCGTCGGCGGCGGGCTGTCCCAGCTGTCCACGACGACCTACAACGCCGCGTACCTGGCCGGGTTCGAGGACGTCGAGCACCAGGCGCACTCGGAGTGGTTCGCGCGCTACCCGGAGGGCCGCGAGGCGACCCTCTACTCCGGGTCCATCGACATGCGGTTCAAGAACACCAGCCCGCACGCGGCCATCATCCGGTCCTGGATCGAGGCCAACCGGCTGCACGTGGCGATGTGGGGAACCAAGTACTGGACCGTCGCGACCGCCACGGGCCCGCGCCACAGCGTGGTGGCGCCGACCACCGTGCACTCGGCCTCTCCGACCTGCACGCCATCGGGCACGGGCAACCCCGGCTTCACCGTCACGGTCATCCGCAAGCTGAGCCTGAACGGCGTCGTCAAGGAGACCAAGAAGCAGACGACCCACTACAACCCCCAGAACGCCGTCATCTGCGACAAGCCCAAGAAGCCCTAGCGTTCGGCCTTCGGCGGACGGCGCGCGGGTGGGGGTGGGATGAGCTTGCCCAGGGCGATGTCGGCGGCCGGGACGTGTACCGGGCCGCGGCGGGTCTCGATGCGCACGCCGTCGTCGTCCGAGGCGAGCACGTAGCCCAGGACGTCGGAGTAGCCGCCCTCGGCGAGCCGCCGCCGGACCACCACGCGGACCCCGATCGACCACGCGAGCCACGGTCGCGGCCCGGGGGCGGGCCGGGGCTCAGTCGCGTCCGTCACGCTGTCCGCGTCCATTGCACAGGGATCATCCGTGGATAATAGGGTGCGCCACCGATCGTCACCGACCTACCCGATCGAATGGGCTCAGGAGGATCAACCGTGACCTATGTCATCGCCCAGCCTTGTGTCGACGTCAAGGACAAGGGCTGTATCGAAGAGTGCCCCGTGGACTGCATCTACGAGGGCAAGAGGTCGCTGTACATCCACCCGGACGAGTGCGTCGACTGCGGCGCGTGCGAGCCGGTCTGCCCCGTCGAGGCCATCTTCTACGAGGATGACACCCCCGAGCAGTGGAGCGATTTCTACAAGGCGAACGTCGAGTTCTTCGACGACATCGGGTCACCGGGCGGTGCGGCGAAGATGGGCATGATCAACAAGGACCACCCGATCATCGCCACGCTCCCGCTGCAGATCGTCAGCGAATAGCCCGTTGGGCCTGCTCACAGCCGCGCTGCCCGATTTTCCCTGGGACACCCTCGTGCCGTACGCCCGCGTCGCGCGCGCGCATCCGCGCGGGATCGTCGACCTGTCGGTCGGCACGCCGGTCGATCCGACCCCGGACCTGGTGCGCGAGGCGCTGGCCGCCGCCGCCGACTCGCCGGGGTACCCGACGACGCACGGCACGCCCGCGCTGCGCCAGGCGGTCGTCGACTGGTTCGCCCGACGGCGCGGGGTGCCGGACCTCGACCCCGCCGCGGTGCTGCCGACCATGGGTTCGAAGGAGCTGGTGGCGTTCCTGCCGTCGCTGCTCGGGCTCGGGGCGGGCGACGTCGTCGTACATCCGGCGACTGCCTACCCGACCTACGACGTCGGCGCCCGCCTCGCCGGCGCGACGCCGCTGCCGGCCGACGACGTCGCCGCCTGGGCGGGCGAGAACGTCAAGCTGGTCTGGCTCAACTCCCCGGGGAACCCCGACGGGACCGTGCGTTCGGTCGCCGAGCTCCGCGAGGTCGTGGACGCCGCGAGGTCGCGGGGCGCCATCGTGGCGTCGGACGAGTGCTACGCGGAGCTCGCGTGGGAGGAGCCGTGGGTCAGCGAGGGTGTGCCGAGCCTGCTCGACCCGCAGGTCACCGGCGGTGACCTCACCGGCCTGCTCGCGGTCTACTCGCTGTCCAAGCAGTCGAACCTCGCGGGCTACCGCGCCGCGTTCGTCGCGGGCGACCCGGTCCTGATCGCGGACCTGCTGGCGACACGCAAGCACGCCGGGTTGATCGTGCCGGCTCCCGTCCAGGCGGCCATGACCGTCGCGCTGAGTGACGATTCTCACGTGGCAATGCAGCGCGAGCGCTACCGGGCGCGGCGGGTCGTGCTGCGCGGCGCGCTCGACGCGGCGGGCCTCGAGGTGGACGGTTCGCAGGCCGGGCTGTACCTCTGGGTCCGGCCGGCCGGCGCTCCGCAGGACTGCTGGACCACGGTCGGTGACCTGGCGCGGCTCGGGATCCTCGCCGCGCCCGGCGCGTTCTACGGCGCCGCGGCCGCCGGGCACGTCAGGATCGCCCTGACCGCCTCGGACGAGCGGATCGCCGAGGCCGCAGCCAGACTCAACGGGGCATGACTTTGGGTTGGGGCGCAGCAAACGCGATCATGATGTGATTGGGATCACGCCATTACTATGAGATTCTTCGCGAACCGATTCGTCGTCGGCCGCGGGCGCGGGTAGCGTGGCGCGAGCCGACGACGCCACCAGGTCCGACCGACTCCGGTCGCAGCCAAGAGTCGTGCCCGGGATGCGAACATTTTCGCGTGCGGGCGATGTAGGAGGGAATCACATGTCCGACGCCGTCAAGGTCAAGGCAGCCGGTCAGCTCACCGTCGGGGAATCCTCGCTCGAGCTCCCGCTGGTCAAAGCAACGCAGGGGAACGACGGCATCGTCGTGTCCTCCCTGCTGAAGGAAACCGGTCTGGTCACAGTCGACCCCGGGTTCATGAACACCGCCTCGTGCGACTCCGAGATCACCTATATCGACGGCGACGCCGGGATCCTGCGCTACCGCGGCTACCCGATCGAGCAGCTCGCTGAGAAGTCCTCGTTCCTCGAGGTCGCGTACCTGCTCATCCACGGCGAGCTGCCGACGCAGGCCGAGGGCGACGCGTTCGTCGAGCGCGTGAACCGGCACACGATGGTGCACGAGGACTTCCGCACCTTCATGGGGACGTTCCCGCGCAACGGGCACCCGATGTCCGTGATGGCCTCCGCGATCAACGCGCTGGCCACGTTCTACCCCGAGTCCCTCGACCCGTTCGACCCCGAGACGATCGAGCTGGCCACGGTGCTCATCCTGGCCAAGACCCGCACCATCACGTCCTACCTGCACCGCAGCGCGGTCGGCGAGCCGCTGCTCTACCCGGACTACTCGCGCGGGTACGTCGAGGACTTCCTGCGGATGACGTTCGCGGTGCCGTACCAGCAGTACGACGCCGACCCGACGACCGTCGCGGCGCTCGACCAGCTCCTCATCCTGCACGCGGACCACGAGCAGAACTGCTCGACGTCGACGGTGCGCATCGTGGGTTCGAGCCACGCGAACATCTACGCGTCGGTCGCGGCCGGTGTCAACGCGCTCTCCGGGCCGCTGCACGGTGGTGCGAACGAGGCCGTGCTGAAGATGCTCACCGAGATCAAGGCCGAGGGCGGCGACGCGACGTCGTTCATGGCCCGGGTCAAGAGCAAGGAGCAGGGCGTCCGCCTGATGGGCTTCGGGCACCGGGTCTACAAGAACTACGACCCGCGCGCGGCGATCGTGAAGAAGAGCACGCACGAGGTGCTCGAGAAGCTCGGCATCCACGACGACCTGCTCGACATCGCGCTCAACCTCGAGAACATCGCGCTCAGCGACGACTACTTCATCGAGCGCAAGCTCTACCCCAACGTCGACTTCTACACGGGGCTGCTCTACAAGGCGATGGGCTTCTCGGACCAGATGTTCACGCCGCTGTTCGTGCTCGGCCGCATGCCGGGCTGGATCGCGCAGTGGCGCGAGATGATGAGCGACCCGACCACCAAGATCGGCCGCCCGCGCCAGATCTACACCGGTGCCGTCGAACGCGACTACGTCCCGCTCAACGCCCGCTGACCCCTTTCCGACGTCGTCAGGCCCAGCGCGCGCTCCCGTGCGCGCTGGGTCTGACCCGTTTCCCGGTCCCCGCGTTGTCAGGCCCAACGCGGTCCCTGGGGCGCGCAGCGGCTGACAAGTCTTACGGACCTCGAGTTGTCAGGCCCAACGCGGTCCCTGGAGCGCGCAGCGGCTGACACGTCGCACGGGTCTGGGGGCTTGCGGGGCGGGGGTCAGTGCTTGAGGGTGACGCGGACCTTGCCGGGGGGCAGCGGGGACGTCGTGGACGGCGTCCAGACCGCGTCCGTCCGGGTCCAGGTCTGGTCGGCGATCGTGACCGTGTCGACGGCGAGGGTGCCCGCGACCGCGACGGACCACTGCGCGAGCGACCAGCTCAGCCGCAGGTCGTCCGCGGCGCTGCCGTTGCCCAGCGCGCCCGCGTCCAGGGTGAGGATCAGGTTGTCGCCGGTCGTCGTCGTGGGCACGTCGCCGTAGTCGCGCTTGACGCGGTCCGCGACGGCGCGCGCCGAACCCGCCGCCTGCGCGGGCTTGAGCTTGCACGTCACCGAGGCGTGCGAGTAGCCGGTGAGCGCCGAGGCCCAGGCCCCCGACTGGGCCACGTGCTGCCGGTAGGCCTCGGGGTACCCGGACCGCTGCACCCGCTGGGCCGCCTCGGTGACGTCCATCCCCTGGTACCCGTTGATCTTGATCAGCACGTCGTAGAACGCGTTCGTCGCGTACACCGGGTCCACGATCTGCGCGGCCGTGCCCCAGCCCTGCGAGGGGCGCTGCTGGAAGAGCCCGAGCGAGTCGCGGTCACCGTGGTCGAGGTTGATCAGCTTCGACTCCTGCAACGCGGTCGTGATGCCGACCGTCGCGGCCCTCGCCGGCAGCCCGCGGCGCACCGCCGTGCTCGCGACGAGGGCGGCGTTGTCGGCCTGGGCGGGGCTGAGGTACCAGCTCGTGCCGTCGACCAGGGCAGCGCATCGCTCGGTGAGCACCGGACCGCCGTCCAGAGCCTTGAGCACGACGACGACGCCGGTCACCCCGAGCCCGAGCACCACCAGCACCGTGACCGGCGCTAGCCACGGTTTTCGTCGTCGACGTCGGCCTCGGGACATGGCAGCCGGCTCGTCAGTGCTGGTGCAGCGCGGCGTTGAGCACGACGCCGGCGCCGGCCCGCGCCACGGCCTGCACGCCGCCGGTCAGCGAGTTGCGACGGAACAGCACGTTGCTGCGACCGGACAGGTCTCGCGCCTTGACCACCTCGCCGTCGAGCGGGCCGCCGTCGTCGTCGGTGAAGCCGAGCAGGGTGACCTTGGTGCCGGCCGTGACGTACAGGCCGGACTCCACGACGCAGTCGTCGCCGAGCACGATGCCCAGGCCCGCGTTCGCGCCGAGCAGCGAGCGCCGGCCGATCGAGACGACCTGCGTGCCGCCACCGGACAGGGTGCCCATGATGGACGCGCCGCCGCCGATGTCGCTGCCGTCGCCGACGACGACGCCCGAGGAGATGCGGCCCTCGACCATCGAGACGCCGAGCGTGCCGGCGTTGAAGTTCACGAAGCCCTCGTGCATGACGGTCGTGCCCGAGGCGAGGTGCGCGCCAAGGCGCACGCGGTCGGCGTCGGCGATCCGCACGTCCGAGGGGAGCACGTAGTCGACCATCCGCGGGAACTTGTCGATGCCGAACACGGTCACCGGGGTCCCGGTGGCCGCGCGGAGCCGCAGCCGGGTGGCCTCGAAGTCCTCGACGGCGCACGGCCCGCGGTCGGTCCAGACCACGTTCGTGAGCTTGCCGAACAGCCCGTCGAGGTTCTGCCCGTGCGGAGTGACGAGCCGGTGCGAGAGCAGGTGCAGGCGCAGGTAGGCGTCCGCGGCGTCGGCGGGGGCGGCGTCCAGGTCGATCTCGGTGCGCACGACGACGGTCCGCACGCGCCGGGCGGCGTCGTGCGCCTCGAGGGCGGCCAGCTCGGCGGGGATCGCGGCGTCCGCCGGGGCAGCCCCGAGCGCCGGCGCCGGGTACCAGACGTCCAGCGTCGCGCCTCCCGGGTTCGAGGGGGACTCGGCGGTGATCGTGGCCAGGCCAAAGCCCCAGGCGGTGCGCGCACTCATGGCGCCAACCCTAAGCGCCCCTCGAGGGAACCTGGTCGCGCACCGGGGGCGGAATCGGCGCGGCGTGCCCGATCCCTGGTCAGGCGTCCACCACGCCGACCAGGACGGAGCGCCAGACGTGCCGCACCATGGCCGCGAGCACCAGCGCCCAGGCGGCGAACGCCACCCAGAGCTCCACGCACCGATCATGCCGACGAGCGGCAGCCGGTCGGCCCGCCCGAGGTAGATCCCCTCCAGGCTCATCCCGACTTCAGATGATTCCGCTGGCCATCACCAGGGCGAAGTAGCCGGGGGTGAGCCCCTCGACCCCTCCGCGCACCCGTCCACCCAGTGAGTCGGTCGGTGCGGCGCTGGGAGTCGGTCACGGTCGCAAACCACCCGCTGGGACTTCGAACGTTAGGGTCGCTGGCGTGATCCCCACTGTGCTCGACCCCGCTGGTGACCTGATCGTGCTCACGCGCGCGCTGTGCGACATCCCGTCGGTGAGCGGCGACGAGGCCACGATCGCGGACGTCATCGAGGCCGCGCTGCGCCCGCATGAGCACCTGGAGGTGCTGCGCGACGGCGACACCGTGGTGGCCCGCACGAACCTGGGCCTGCCGTCGCGCGTGGTCGTGGCCGGGCACATCGACACCGTGCCGATCGCCGACAACGTCCCGACGACGGTCGTCGGCACCGGCGACGACGAGGTGATCTGGGGCCGCGGGACGGTCGACATGAAGGGCGGCGTCGCGATCCAGGTCGCGCTCGCGGCCGAGCTGTCCGCGCCCACCAGGGACGTCACGTGGGTCTTCTACGACAACGAAGAGGTCGAGGCGTCGCTCAACGGGCTGGGCAGGGTCGCGCGGAACCACCCGGACTGGCTCGCGGCCGACTTTGCCGTCCTCGGCGAGCCGAGCAACGCCGGGATCGAGGGCGGCTGCAACGGCACCCTGCGCGTCGAGGTCGCTCTGTCCGGGGTCACCGCGCACACGGCCCGGTCCTGGATGGGCAGCAACGCCATCCACTCGGCCGGCGAGGTCCTGCGCCGCCTGGAGAGCTACGTCGCGGCCGAGATCGAGGTCGACGGGCTGGTCTACCGCGAGGGCCTGAGCGCGGTCGCGATCCGCGGGGGAGTGGCCGGGAACGTCGTGCCCGACGAGTGCGTGGTCACCGTGAACTTCCGCTTCGCGCCGGCCCGGTCCGTGGCGCAGGCGGAGGCGCACGTGCGCGAGGTGTTCGCGGGGTTCGACGTCACGCTCACCGACGCCGCGCCGGGCGCCCGCCCGGGCCTGGACGCGCCCGCGGCGGCCGAGTTCGCCGCCGTCGTCCTCGCCGTCACCGGCGGGGCTCCCGCGCCCAAGTTCGGCTGGACCGACGTCGCGCGGTTCGCGTCGCTGGGCATCCCGGCGGTCAACTTCGGGCCCGGTGACCCGCTGCTGTGCCACAAGGACGACGAGCGCTGCGCCGCCGCACAAGTTCGCCTCTGCCACGATGCGCTGCGCACCTGGCTCACCTCTTAGAGTCGGGGTTATGACGAGCGACGACGGGGTACCCGCCCCAGGACACGGCTACCGCAAGGGCCCGGTGCTGCTGCGCCGCGGGCAGATCCCGACCACGACCACCGACCAGCGGTTGCTCGCAGCCCCGCGCGACGGCGCGAACTGGTTGCACGAGGACCCGTGGCGGGTGATGCGCATCCAGAGCGAGCTCGTCGAGGGTTTCGGGGCGCTCGCGGAGGTGGGGCCGGCGGTCAGCGTGTTCGGCTCCGCGCGCGTCACGATGGACCATCCGGAGTACGCGCTCGCGGAGCGCGTTGGGCGCGGCCTCGCGAAGGCCGGGTTCGCGGTCATCACCGGCGGCGGGCCGGGCGTGATGGAGGCGGCCAACAAGGGCGCGAACCAGGCCGGCGGCCTGTCCGTCGGCCTCGGCATCGAGCTGCCGTTCGAGCAGGGCATGAACCAGTGGGTCGACCTCGGGGTCAACTTCCGGTACTTCTTCGCCCGCAAGATGATGTTCGTGAAGTACGCGCAGGGCTTCATCGTGCTGCCCGGCGGGTTCGGCACCCTCGACGAGCTGTTCGAGGCGCTCACGCTCGTGCAGACCCACAAGGTCACCGAGTTCCCGATCGTGCTCGTGGGCACGGCGTACTGGGGCGGGCTGCTCGACTGGCTCGCGGGCCCGGTCAGCGCGCGCGAGATGATCGGGAACATCGACCTCGACCTGCTCACGCTGGTCGACGACCCGGACGAGGCCGTCGCGCACGTCGTCGAGCGGGAGGCCCAGCTGCGCGCCGAGGTGGACGCCGCGACCGCCGCCGCGAAGCTGGCGGCCGCCCAGCAGGCCGCCGCCCGCGTCGCCGACGGCGAATGAGCTCGCCCGCCGGAGTGCCGGTCGCGGGAGCCGCCGTCCTCCTGCGGGGCAGGACGTTCGGACCGGACCACCCCGTGGTGATGGCGATCGTCAACCGCACCCCGGACTCGTTCTACGCACCCGCGCGGCACACCTCCCGGTCCGCCGCGGCCGACGCCGTCGCGCAGGCGGCCGACGAGGGCGCGGACCTGGTCGACATCGGTGGCATCCGGGCCGGCCGCGGCCCGCGGGTCGACGCCGCGGAGGAGGCCGCCCGGGTGATCCCGCTGATCGAGCTCGTGCGCGAGCGGCACCCGGACCTCCTGATCAGCGTCGACACCTGGCGTTCGGGCGTCGCGCGGGATGCCGCGCGGGCCGGCGCCGACCTGATCAACGACACGTGGGCGGGCCACGACCCGCACCTGGTCGAGGTGGCCGCGGCCGAG